>JACRMK010000050.1 GCA_016235055.1 Chloroflexota bacterium
GGAGTCGGCTGCCAATATGCCCCCTCATCCCCTGCCCCTTCTCCCCCGCGCGCGCGGGGGAGAAGGGGAAAAGCTAACGGGGAGGTGCGCGGCGGCGCAGCCGCCGCGCACCTCCCCTAAGAATCTCGCCCCCTCCCAACGGAGTTGGGAGGGGGTCGGGGGGAGGGCAGTGCCACTTTTTCGGCGGGCCAGCTTGCGTGACAAGCGCCTGAGGGCCAGCACATCGCAAGCCGCATTGGAAAGTACCCGTACAAAGCCAAATTGAGAATTGCTGCCGAGAGCGCTGAGTCGGGAGATAATGGCGCGGCATCGTCGTGTCTGGAGAAGTGATCGACGTCGCTCACCCTCACGCCGCCGAGGCGAACGGGTTTGAGACGACGACCTGATCGTATTGCTGTCCGGGATTGAGGTCTTCGGACCAGACGATCTCGCAGTCCAGCGCGGCGGCACTGGTGAGCATCATCGCATCCCAGAACGCCAGTCGGTGGCGGCCTTGAAGCTGGATCGCAGCCAGGATGTCATCTACTCCCGGCTGATGCACACGCCAAACGCCCAGATCAGCAATGATCTGGCTGGCCGTCTCCGGTTTGAGAGGCCGGGCGACCTTCTGTGTGATGGTGACGTAGAACTCCTGCAGAATCTGGACACTGAGGCAACCGGTCCGGTTCGCCCAAAGCTCGCCGAGCAGTTCCCTCGCCCGCCTGTGCTTTTCGCCCGCCGATTGATCGTGCGCGTAGACGAGCACGTTGGTGTCCACGAACTGGGGCGATTCAGCGTCGCTCATGCAGATCCTCGCGCTTGAGCTTGAGCCGCCCATGCGTGCCCAGATCGGCGGCGTGTTCTAGTTGCCGCATGTGCCGCCGCCGAGCGCGACCGTACGCTTCCTCCTGCTCAGCCAGTTGGGTGAGCGCTTTCGTTAGCAGCGCTGACACCGATGTCTGCTGCTGGGCGGCGATCACTTTGATGCGGACGAGCGTCTTTTTGGGCAGGGCCAATGTGATATTTTGTGTTTCCATGAATCCTCCACGTAAACCAGTGTATCACGGAAAAGCGTGAAAGGCAACTTGAGGGAGCGCGAAAACATTGCGCCGGTCGAGTGGGCGCAGAGTCGCTGGCCCGACGGGACGCTGTGGATGCCGTAGGGGTCGTTTGGAACACGAACGACGCGAAAGAGCGCGAAAGACACGATAAGAGCGTGCACTTTCGCGGCTCTTGCGCTCCAGACTCGCCGTTGCATGTCTCAGTTCGTCAGATGACGGAACCTTGTCCGCTTTTCGGCCAATCTTCCGGTTATTGGTATAATCACTTGCCGTGACGAAGATGGCGGTCTGCTATGTGGGCAGGCTGGTGTCTATCTCGGCACCTTATCTGTGGAGTTCAACGCCTAAGCATGGGTACACCAACTGGAATCGCGCCGCACGGCGGCGTGCTGGTCGACCGGGTCCTGACCGACGCGGCGCTCGATGCGGCGCGCGCCAGAGTCGCCGGGCTTACGCCGGTCAAACTGACGCCGGTCGCCGAGTCTGACCTCGAAATGATTGCGATCGGCGCGCTGTCGCCGCTGACCGGTTTCATGGGCAAGGCCGACTATGAGCGCGTCGTGTCCGAGATGCGGCTCGCCAACGGCCTGGTCTGGTCGATGCCGATCACGCTGCCGGTCGATGCGGCTACCGCCGACGGGCTAAAGATCGGGCAGGAGGTCGCACTGGTCAGCGGTTCGGGCCAGACGATGGGCCTGCTCACGATTAGTGAGAAGTATAGCTACGACAAGGCGCGCGAGGCGCAGAACGTCTACCGCACCACCGAAACGGCGCACCCTGGCGTCGCGCGTCTGATGGCGCAAGGCGATGTGCTGTTGGCTGGCGATGTCTGGCTGACTGAGCGCTCCGCGAATCGCCCGTTCCCGGAGTTCCAGAACGAACCGGCGCAGTTGCGCGCAAAGTTTCGCGAGCGCGGCTGGAAGCGCGTGGTCGGTTTCCAGACCCGCAACCCGATCCACCGCTCGCACGAGTACATCCAGAAGACGGCGCTGGAGATCATGGACGGCCTGCTGCTGCACCCGCTGGTGGGGGAGACGCGCAGCGAGGACATCCCGGCTGACGTGCGCATGGAGTCGTACCAGGTGTTGCTGAAGGGTTACTACCCGGCCGAGCGCGTGGTGCTGAGCGTCTTCCCGGCCGCGATGCGATACGCCGGCCCGCGCGAGGCGATCTTCCACGCCATCTGCCGCAAGAACTACGGCTGCACGCACTTCATCGTCGGGCGCGACCATGCCGGCGTCGGCAACTACTACGGCACCTACGACGCCCAGCGCATCTTCGACGAATTCAAGCCGGAAGAGCTCGGCATCACGCCGCTCTTCTTTGAGCATACCTTCTACTGCAAAGTCTGCGCGGCGGTCGTGTCCGCTAAGACCTGTCCGCACCCCGCGAGCGACCATCTGGTCGTCAGTGGGACGCAGGTGCGCCAGATGTTGCGCGCCGGGCAGTTGCTGCCGCCGGAGTTCACGCGGCCGGAGGTATCGCAGGTGCTCATGAAAGGGATGCGCGCCGATGGGAACGCCTAAAGTCCTGATTATCGGCCTGGACTGCGCCGAGCCGTCGCTGGTCTTCGACCAGTGGCGTTCCGAACTGCCGAACCTGGCGTCGCTGGCGGGCGGCGGTCACTGGGGCGAGCTGGAGTCGTGCATGCCGGCAATCACCGTGCCGGCCTGGATGACGATGATGACGTCGCGCCAGCCGGGCGAGCTCGGTATCTACGGCTTCCGCAACCGCGCCGACTATTCGTACGACAAGATGGCGATGGTCACGTCGCGCACGGTCGTACATGACACGGTCTGGGACATCCTCTCGCGGCAGGGCAAGCAGTGCGTCGTGATCGGCGTGCCGCCGACCTACCCGCTGAAGCCGGTCAACGGCGCGATGATCTCGTGCTTCCTGACGCCGTCGGCCAAATCGCAATTCACCTACCCGGACGAGTTGCGCGGCGAGGTCGAGGCGCTGGTCGGCGAGTACATGGTCGACGTTTCGAACTTCCGCACCGACGACAAGGACTGGCTGCTGGCGCAGATCTACCAGATGACCGAGAAGCGCTTCAAGGTCGGCAACGCGTGGATCCGCAGCAAACCGTGGGACTTCTTCATGCTGATGGAGATTGGCGTCGACCGCATCCATCACGCGTTCTGGAAGTACATGGATCCGCTGCACCCCAAGCACGTGCCGGGCAACAAGTACATCAACGCCATCCGCGACTACTACAAGTTCGTGGACGCGCAGATCGGCGAGATGCTGAAGGCGATTGACGGCGACACCAGCGTGTTTATCGTGTCGGACCACGGCGCAAAGCGCATGGACGGCGGCATCGTCTTCAACGAGTGGCTGCGGCGTGAAGGCTACCTGGTGCTGAAGGAAGAGCCGCAGGGCATCATCCCGTTCGGCAAGGCGCAGGTCGACTGGTCGAAGACGAAGGCATGGGGTGAGGGCGGCTACTACGGGCGGCTGTTCATGAACGTCGAGGGCCGAGAGCCGCAGGGCATTGTTCCGGCAGCGCAGTACGAGGCGACTCGCGACGAGTTGATCGCGAAGCTGTCCACCATCGCTGACGACAAGGGCCGCAACATCGGCACCCAGGCGTACAAGCCGGAAGCGGTCTATCGCTCGATCCGTAACGTGCCGCCCGACCTGATCGTCTACTTCGGCGACCTATACTGGCGCTCGATCGGCAGCCTGGGCTACAATAGCATTCACACGTTCGACAACGATTCGGGGCCGGACGACGCCAACCACGCGCAGTACGGCATGTTCATCCTGCGTGAGCCGAACGGCAGCGGCCGGCCGCGCGCGAAGGGCGCGCGCATCTACGACATCGCGCCGACCGTGCTGAACATCATGGGTGTGCCCGTGCCCGCCGAGATGACCGGGCGCGACATACGACTAGCAGCTAGTCGCTAGCAACTAGTGACTAGCTGCTAGCAACTAGCAACTAGTAGGGGATACGATTGGAACACAAAGGTTTTACGATCTGGTTTACCGGTCTGTCGGGCGCGGGCAAGTCCACGCTGTCCGAGATGCTGGCGGCCAACCTGCGCGGCCAGGGGTACAAGGTTGAGGTGCTCGATGGCGACGTGGTGCGTACGCACCTGAGCAAGGGGCTTGGCTTCAGCAAGGAAGACCGCGATACGCACATCCGTCGCGTCGGCTGGTTGTGTCAACTGCTGGCGCGCAACGGTGTGATCGCCATCGCGGCGGCGATCTCGCCGTACCGCGAGATTCGCGACGAAGTGCGCTCAATGCACAACGGCAACTTTGTCGAAGTGTATGTCGAGTGCCCGATCAATGTGCTGGCCGAGCGCGACGTGAAGGGATTGTACAAGAAGGCGCTGGCGGGCGAGATCAAAAATTTCACCGGCGTGTCCGATCCGTACGAAGCGCCGCTGCAGCCCGAGGTCATCGTGCGCAGCGACCGCGACTCGAAGGAACAGAGCGCGGCGCAGATCATGGACGCATTGCGGCGGCGCGCCCTCGTCGCCTGACGTGGCCGTCATCCCAGGCATGAGAGTGGAACTCGAACAGATCTGTCCGCTGCTCGGCACGCGCGCCGACCGGGCTACGCGCTTTGCGTACCCGACGCCGGAGCACCAGTGCTACGCGCATACGCGCGTCTCGCCGCTGACGCAAGACGAGCAGCAGGCGTTCTGCCTGGGCGCGTATACAACGTGCCGCTTCTACCTGGCGCATCAGAGCCGCAAGCAGGCGACGCAGGCGGCCAGCGAGTCGCTCGAGCGCGTGTCGACGCCGACCGCGCCCTGGCGGCCAAGCCCGTACCTGATCGCGACTGGCGCGCTTCTGGCGGTCATTGTCTGCGGGGCGCTGCTGCTGGCGAGCGGCCTGCCGCAGATGGCGGCCGAGGCGATGATCCCGACCAGCACGCCGACGATCACGCGCACGCCGACCCGCACGCCAATCCCGCCGACGCTCACCCCGACAGCCACGCCCGTGCCGCCGACAGTGACGCCGACGCCGACCGCGACAATTCCGCCGACCCCGACGCCGATTATCTACGTTGTGCAGTCCGGCGATACGCTGGGCGCCATCGCCGCCAAGTACGGCGTTTCGACGCAGGCGATCATGGATGCCAACGGCATCACCGACGCGCGGCTGATTCGCGTCGGCACACGGCTGGTCATCCCGCCCCCGCCGCGCCCGGCCGGGCCGGCGGCCACGCCGACCCGCGCCTGATGGCCTTGCGGCCGACCCGCCGAATGTTCACGCCAGCGGCAAGCGCCCGTCCTCTGCCGGTCCTGCGGCACGCCGTCTGGTCGCTGCTCGCGCTGCTGATCTTCATCCCTCTGGCGCTGTGGGGCGTCTCGCTCGAACAGGCGGCCCGGCTGCTCTCCCGCGCCGATGCGTGGCCAGTCGCGCTGGCAGTCGTGCTGTTCGCGCTGACCACTCTCGCGCGTGCCTGGCGCTGGCGGGCGTTCTTCGCGGACTCACCAATTCTTGCAGACTCCTTTGCCGCGATCGCCATCGGGCAGGTCGCTAACTTCATGCTGCCGGCACGGCTCGGCGACCTGGCGCGCGTGGCCGTCCTGCGGCGGCGCGCCGGCCAACCGGCCGCGCGCATTGCGGGCACGCTCGTCGCCGAGAAGATCGTTGACCTGGCAATGCTGGCGCTGGCGGCCATAGCCTGTGCCCCGTTCGTGCCGCTGCCAGGTTGGCTGGTTGATCCGGGCTTGCGCGGCGCGACGATCCTGGTGGCTGCCGCAGTTATCCTGGGCGTGGCATACGCCCGGCGCGGTTGGCTGCGCAATATCGCGCTGCGGGTTGTCGCGCGGTTCGCGCCGTCGCGCGCAGCCGAGGTTGGGCGGCAGATCGATCTGGCCGCCGGCGGTTTCGACCCGTTCGCGCGGCGCGTTCTGCTGACGACGATTCTGCCCTGGTCATTCATCATCCTTCTGCTAATGATTGCCACCAACTACGTGCTCTTCCTGTCCCTGCCGTGGCGCTCGCCATCGGCACCCGCGACGTTGCTGCCCGCTACGCTTCTGCTCGTCGTCCTGCAGATCGGCGTGGCGCTGCCGAGCACGCCGGGGCGGCTGGGGGTCTTTCAGGTGCTCGTCAGCCTGACGCTAGCGCTGTTCAACGCTGGCAGCGATCTGGCATTCAGCTATGGCATGCTGCTGTACCTGGTCATTGCGCTGTCGCAGGTGGTGCTGGCCGCGCCGTTCCTGTGGCAGGAGGCGGCCGGCTGGCGCGCCGCGCGCCGCAAAGCGGGCCCCGCATGATCTCTGTCATTATTCCCGCGCACAATGCCGAGGCAACGATTGCCGACTGCCTGCGATGCTTGCAGTCACAGACGCGCGGCGCGCCAGACGAACTGCTCGTGGTGGATGACGATTCATCCGATCAGACGGCGGCGCGCGCGGAGGCGCTGGGCGCACGGGTAATCCGGCTGCCGCGCGTCGGTCCGGCTGCGGCGCGCAATGCGGGCATGGCCGCGGCGCGCGGCGACTTTATTCTGTTCACGGATGCCGATTGCAGCCCCGCGCCAGACTGGATCGCCCAACTACTCACGCCGTTGCATTCTTCCGCGACAGCCGGCGTGAAGGGGGCGTATGCCACCCGCCAGCGCCAATGGGTTCCGCGCATGGTGCAGTTGGAGTTTGAGGAACGCTACGACCGATTGCAAGCTGCGCCGCACATCGATTTCTTTGATACCCACTCGTTGGCCCTGCGCAAAAGCGCACAGCAGACGCTTGGCGCGTTTGATACGGCGCTGGCCAACAACGAAGACGTGGATATGGCGTACCGCTTCGTTGCCGGCGGCTTTCACATCGCGTTCAACCGTCGCGCGGTCGTGTACCATCGACATCCGGCCGACTGGCTGACCTACATTCGCGTGAAATTCTGGCGCGGTTACGGGCGCATGCAGGTCTATCGCCGCTATCCCGGCCGGATGATCGAAGACTCCTATACACCCAATAACCTCAAATTGCAGATTGTTCTGCTGGGGGCCGCGGCCGTCGCCGCTGCGCTGTCGCTGTCCGGGCTATTCAGCAGTTGGGTCGCCGCATTCCTGATCGTTGCGTGCCTGTTGGCAGGCTGGCCGCTGTACCGGGTCGCGTGGCGGCACGACCGGGCGCTGCTGCCGCTGTTGCCCCTGTTCGTCTTCGCGCGCGCGCTCGCGATTGGCCTGGGTGCGGCCTTTGGCATCCTGACATTGATTGGCGTCATGCCGCTCCTGAGCGAGCGGGGACGCGGTCGCACCTGAGCCGGATGGTTACGCAGTCGCGCAGTGTGGGGCGCATTTCGTTGCTCATCGCCGCCGTGCTGTTTGGCGCATCGCTCGCCGTTTATGCGTTGACGATGGCGCCCGGCCTGACCTGGCGGCACGATGGCGCAGACGGCGGCGACCTGGCGCGCGCCGCGATGCTGGGCAGCGTGCCGCATCCGACCGGCTACCCAACGTACCTGCTGCTGGCGCGGCTGTTCCTGCAGTGGCCCGCCGGCGACGCGGCGTATCGCCTCAACTTGCTGTCCGCGGTGTGTACGGCGGCGGCGGTGGCGTTGTTCGGCTTGTGGCAGGCGCGCGCGCCTGCGTCACCGGCGCGGTACGCGGGCGCGGGCGCCGGTGCGTTGGCGTTGGCCTTCGCGCCGCTCGTCTGGTCGCAGGCGCTGATCGCGGAAGTGCACGGCCTGCAGTTGTTGCTGGCGGTGGTCGCTATGGCGGCGATCGATCGCTGCGGGCGGTCGCTGCGCCCCCGGCATGCCTTTGCCGCCGGGCTGGCGTTCGGCGCCGGACTGGGCAACCATGTGACGCTGGTCTTTCTTGCGCCGGTCGTGCTCGCGGCGCTCTGGCGCTGCCGCACCGCGCGGGCCGTCGCGCCGCCTGTGGTGCTGGGGCTGGCGCTTGGTCTGAGCGTCTATCTGGTTCTACCGCTATCCGCCGTATTCGGTGCCGCGTCGCCGTGGGGCAACGTGGATACGCTCGATGCGTTTGTAGCCTACCTGACCGGCGACATCTATCACAGCGTTCTGTTTGGAGTGCCCGCCGTCGATGGTCTGAACCGCTGGCTCTCGCTGCCGTCGCTGGTCCTCGCGGAGTTTGCGCCGTGGGGCGTATTGGCGGCAGCGGTCGGCGCGTCGGCCATCTGGCGCCGCTCTCGCCTGGAACTCGTATCGCTGGCGGCCTGCGTGCTAGCGAGCGCGCTCTTCAGCGCCGGGTACAACACGAGCGACGCATATCGCTACCTGATGGTTGCCTGGCTCGTCCTGGCGATCTGGCTGGCCGAAGGGGTTAGTGTTCTTGGCGCGACGATCGCCGAACGAGGCGGCACGCGTGCGTTCGCCTTCGCCGTGACGGTCTGGGCGGCGTTTTCAGCGTTATGGATCGCTGGTCGCTGGCCGGAGATGGACATTTCAAGCGACACGGCCGCGGAGAGCGAAACGGCACAGGTGCTGGCGGCGCTGCCTCCGCGCGCACTGCTGGTCACCAACACCGACCGCCAGACATTTGCGCTGTGGTATCATATAGACTCACGCGGGCAGCGGCCGGACGCGGTCGTGATCGATCGCACTCTGCTGGCCTATGCCCCATATCGGGCCTATCTGTCGCGACGCTGGGGCGTCTCGGCGGACGCCGGTTCGGATCTGCGCGACTGGGTCGCTGCACTGGGTGTGCGGCCCGTCATGGTTCTGGACCCGGCCGGCATATTGCGCGCACCCGACGCGCTCGATGCACCGGCGCCTTGAAAGGAAAGGGTCGCCGCTGCGGTGCGGCCCGTCAGCATACTCTGCGACGCGGCCGGGAGCCGGCGCACACTAAATCAATCGCACACGCCAGCATGTTGATAAGCCGTTGTCTACGCCATACGCTATGTCGACCGCCCGGACGGTGACGCGCTCGCCGCGCCGCCTGGCGCAGCCGCGCCTGTTGGTCTGGCTCGGCCTGCTGCTGATCACCGTCGGCGTGCTGGGCGTGTGCGCGCGCGCGGCGCTGCGCGTGAGCGACCTGCAAGCCCAGGTGCAACTCCTGTCGCGCATGGCGTCGCCGGGGGGCCGTATCGACGTGCGCCAGGGCCGGCTGTCGGTCAAAGCGATCCGGGCCGACCTGTCGAGCTTGCGTTCCATGGCGCGTCCGCTCTTCCCGCTATTGCCGGCGCTGCGCTCGCTGCCGGCGATTGGGGCGGATGCGGCCCAGGGCGAGGCGCTGCTGAACTGGTCGCTTGATCTGGCTGCGGCGGCCGACAGCCTGCTGGATGGCTGGGGGCCGGTGCTGGATGCCGGGCTGAACATGGAGCGCGCCGTCGAACCGCTCGCACTGGCGCATGACCAGTTCGCGCTGGCGCGGGCGTATCTGGCGCGCGCCGCGACGTGGCAGTCGCGTATTGATCCGGCGGCACTGTCGCCGCGCACCGCGGCACTATTCGAGCGCGCTGTACCGATGGTACCGCTCGCACAACTGGCGGCCGATGGCAGTCTGGTTGCGCCGGACCTGCTCGGCAGCGCGGCGCCGCGCTCCTACCTGGTTGTCGCGCAGAACGAGGACGAGCTGCGCGCCACGGGCGGGTTTGTGTCGGCGGTCGGTCTGGTGACCGTGGATCATGGTCACATCAGCGAACTGATATTCATGGATTCCTATGCGGTTGACGATCTGACGCGCACCTACCCGCAGCCGCCGGATGCACTGCAACGCATCATGCGCGCCGGAACGTGGTTGTTTCGCGACGCGAACTGGTCGCCCGACTTTCCGACGTCGGCGCGCACGCTCGCAGACCTGTTTGCCGCCGGGCAGCAGCGCAGTATTGACGGCGTCATCGCCGTCGATCAGGCGGCGGTGCAGTCGGTCGTGGCCGCCTTTGCGCCGCTCGCTGTCGGCGCCGAGCGCCCGGAGAGCGTGACGGCTGACAACCTGATCGCCTTTTTGCGTGAGTCATGGCTGCCGGCCACCAGCCTCAGCAGCAACTCCGGGCGCAAAGGGTTCGTCGGCCAGTTGGCCAAAGCGATTCAGAATCGCGTGGTGTCCGGCGGACCGGTGGACGGCGCGCGACTGGCACGCGGCGTCTACGACGCGCTCCAGCAGCGCCATATCGCGATCTGGCCGGGCGATTCGCCGCTGAGCGATTCGCTGGGCGCGCTCGGCTGGGATGGCGCCGTGCGCAGCCAGGCGCCTAATTACCTGATGGTGGTGGACTCCAATGTCGGCTTCAACAAGGCCAACGCGTTGGTCACATCCGCATACCTGCTTGACGTGAGCCTGCGGCCCGACCTGACGGCGCAGAATGCGCTGACGGTCACCTATCGCCACGGCGGGACGCCGCCGCCGCTGCCGTGCGTGCAGCGCGTGCCGGACGCCGGCTACAATTACGACGACCTCACGAACATGTGCTACTGGGACTACGTGCGGGTGGTCGTGCCGAAAGGCGCGCCGTTGACCGGCGCATCGCGGCAATTCATCGCGGGCTCTCGTCTACTCAGCCGCGCCGACTCAAGCGGTGATCCGGAGGTGCTGGCGTCGGAGGACGATCGCGATGCGTTCGCATCGTTCATCATGGTCGACAGTGGCGGTTCGCGAGACCTGTGGTATCGTTATGTGCTAACTCAGCCGGTGGCCGGGCGCGAGGCGGACGGCCTGGTTCACTACCGGCTGACATGGCAAAAGCAGGCCGGAACTCGCGCCGCGCGCGGCCGGTTGCGCCTGACGCTGCCCGCCGGCGCACAGCCGGCCGCCGTGCGCGTCAATCGCGTCGCGCAGCCCGTTCGCGACAGCGGGGTCTTCCCCGTGTCGACGATTGTCGTGGATTTCACATTGGAGACTGACGCGGAGTTCGATATCGCGTTTGCTCTCGCCGGAGGCATGTCGCGGTGAAGCATGCGAGACGCCTGGGCATGCTCACGCTGACTCTGGCGCTGCTGTCATTGGCGCTGGCCGGGCCGTCGGCGCAGCGCGCCTGGGCAAGCCGCGGTCAGAGCCCGGACCGGCAGACGGTGCCGTCTACGCCGACGTTTCGTCCGACGGCGACCGTCACACGCACGCCGACGGCGACCGCGCCGCCTGCGCCGTCTACGCCAACTGTTGCCGCGCCGGCCCGCACGGCCGTGCCGACCGCGACGGAAACCGGCACGGCCACGCCAACTCCGTCGCCCACGGGCACGGAGACGGGTACGCCGCCGCCGGTGACTCGCCAGCCGAGCGCGAGCGCACCGACGGCCACGATGACGGCCACGCCGACCTGGACGCCGACGACTCGTGCGCCCAATGCCCCGCTCGTCGATGTGACGCTCACGACGGGTGGACCGCGTGCAACGTCGCCGCCGGTTGCGGTGCTGCCCGAAAACGATGGCGCTGATTTGTTCACGATCGTCGGCTGCTTCATCGCCACGGTCGGCGTCATCATTTCCGTTGTGGGCGTCCGGTTGGCGCGCCGCGACGACTCTCAGATGCGCTAACCCGCCTAGATCGAAGACTATTGTCGCCGGCCGAGGGCCGGGAAAACTTTCAGGGTCGAAGTACCCGCCAGAGAGGGAGGGCACAAGCACATGATATTCTCGATACGACGAGCGACCATCGCAGCACTGGCCGCACTGATTTGTGCAGCAAGCGCCTTTTCATTGCTTGCCTGGGCGTCCACTGAACCGGTCGCGCAGGATGCGGCAGCGCCGGCGCAACAACCGGTTGACGCCGGCGGCGATGCGTCATTGCTCGCCGCGTCCAGCACGCTGACGGCCAACTGCCGGTACGGGCTGACCGGTCAATCGCCGTGGACCGACTGGATTGTTACGCAAAACACCGGCGTCGGCTGGTATCTGGATTTCAACGTGCGCTACAACTACGATGCCATGCCAGGCGCCGAGTATGCGCAGGTGATTCGTATCAAGCAGGATCGCAACATCGTCACGGGCTACTATTCTCCGACCTACACGGTGTATCCGGCGCTGGCAGATAACGGCCTCGGCGCATTTATCGCGAGTGCGCCGGGCGCGCTCTGGATCGTCGGCAACGAGCCGGACCGCGGCCCGTTGGTGCCGACGGATACCGACCGGGTGCAGGATGACACGTTCCCCGACGTCTATGCGGCAGCGTACCACGATGTCTACCAGTACATCAAATCGCACGACGCGAGAGCACAGGTGGCCGTGGCCGGACTAGTCGAGGTGACGCCCGGTCGCCTCAACTACCTCGACCAGGTCTGGCAGGCGTACCAGACCAGGTATGGCGCGACGATGCCGGTCGACGTGTGGAACATGCACCTGTACGTGCTGCCGGAGACCGATCACAGCGGGACCCAAGCCTTCGGCAGCGCCAGCGTCGCCAAAGGCACGCCGCTATCGCTGGGGAAGCGCGAAGGCCTTTCGTTGCAGTTCGACGCCGCGGCTCAACAGTTCTGCAGCAACAGCCTGTACTATTGTTGGGCGCAGCACGACAACATCGACGAGTTCAAGGCGCAGGTCATTGCGATGCGCACCTGGATGAAAGCGAATGGGCAGCAGAACAAGCCGCTCATCCTGACCGAGTTCGGCATTCTGTGGGGGGACGACCGCGTGGCGTGGCCGAATAACCCCTACAACTGTTGGGTGGTTGACGAATACGGGCATTGCTACACTCCGGAGCGCGCCGCGCAGTTCCTTGATCGATCGTTCAACTACTTGAATACTGCGCAGGACGCCGGCATCGGCTACCCAATGGATGGCAACCGCCTCGTCCAGCAGTGGATGTGGTTCCACATGAACAACGGCGTCAACGGCCTGGGACACGTGTCCAACATCGTGACCGCAACAGCGCCGTACACGTTTGCGCCGGCCGGCCGGACATTCATGGCGGACGTCACGAACCCAATCAGCTTCCCGCAGAGCATCAACCTGCTCGCATCGAGCACGCGCGGGCTGGGGTCGTTGCCCGGCGGCGGCAGCAACAATGTGCAGGTCTCGGTGGGGGTGATGAACAATGGTTCGATTGCGCCATCGGCACCGGTCAGTGTGGAGGTGTATGCCGATCTAGGCCGCACGCAGCCGCTGGGCAGCGCCACGGTACGGGGCGTGCGCGGGTGCGCGCGTCAGGAGTACCCCACCGTCGTCAACTTCAGCCTTCCACTGACTTATACTGGCATGTTCTCCTATTATGTGCGTGTCGATCCGGGCAATCTGGCCGGGGAAACGACGATGAGTGATAACGATACGCAGGGGGTTGTCTTTATTGGATCAAACTTCCTCTGGCTACCCGTGATCCGGCGTTAGCGCGGATAGGGTGTGTCGCTTGATGGTTGTCATGGGTGTCCGAGGGCGTCCCGGCTCTGCCGGGGCGCCCTCGGACTTCACGTCCGGCCAATGGGATCTTCTTGAGCTGATGGTGCAAATCACATTTGTGCTGGCTACGCCAGTTGCTCGCGTGAACTTCATAAGCACATGATGTCCGTAATGTGTAATGTATCTGCCGGTATTCTGGGTGAATCTAAATAGGCAACTCCATCGTTTTACCTGTAGAATGGCCTGCAAGGCAATCCACTTGGGTAAGGCACTGGATGACTTCGAGATCGACTAAACTTGTCAGATTCACCTTATTCGCTTTTTCGCTGACCCTTGCGCTGCTATTGGGCGGTGTCATCGTTTCTGCTTCATCCGACGACGCCGGCGCCGATAGGGTGCAAGGGCAACACTATCGCATTGGTCCGCCGTCAGGCACGGCGGGCGACCCATCGGTCGCCGATGTGACGGCAGTCATAACCGCCAACTGCCGCTACGGGCTAACTGGCGGAGAGCCATATGCCAGTTGGCTCGCCGGGCAGAACCTGGGCCTGGGGGCATATCTGGATTTCGGCGCGCACCCCGACACTGCGACGCTACCCGGAGCCGACTACTTCAAGCTTGTTCGCGTGAAGCAGAACCGTCAACTGAACGGCAACGGCACGTACGACTACCTGTCGACCTACACGCTCAGCCCGTCGCTCTCCGCAATCGCCTCGTATGCACGCACGTCTCCCGGTTCGCTCTGGCTGGTCGGCAATGAACCGGATCGCGGCCCCGATTCGCCGACCGATGCCAACCGCGTGCAGGATGATACATACCCCGATATCTACGCGAGAGCCTATCATGATGTATATGCCGAAATAAAGAATGCCGATCCAACGGCGCAGGTGGCTATTGCGGGACTCGTGGAGGTGACACCGGGGCGTCTGAGCTATCTCGATCTGGTGTGGCAGACGTACCAGTCGCTATATGGCGTCACGCCCCCGGTGGACGTGTTCAATGTCCATGCTTACATGCTGCCTGAAACATACGTCGACAATGGTGTGTTGAAGGCAAACAACATTGCGAGCGTGGCCAAGGGAACCCGGCCCGAACTCGGTAAACTTACGTTTATCGGCGTCGTCGGAACGGCGGCGCAGGCGTACTGCAGCGATGACGCCTATTACTGCACCCATGACCATGGCGATGTGAATGAATTCGCGAAGCAGATCGTTGCCATGCGCACGTGGATGAAAGCCAAGGGGCAACAGAATAAGCCTCTGATCATCACCGAATTCGGGCTGCTGTATCCCTACCAGATCATTACCGATCCAGCGAGCCCGTGGTATCCATATGGTTGTTTCCTTCCCGATGAATGGGGCAATTGTTTCACACCGCAGCGCGCCGCACAATACCTCCAGGACACGTTCAATTATTTGAACACGGCGAGCGATCCGAATCTCGGCTATCCCGCAGACAATAACCGCCTGGTGCAGCAGTGGCTCTGGTACGATATGTTTCTGAGCGGAAGTGTTCTGCAAGCGAGCATCATGGATCCCGGCGGCAGCCAGTCGTTCGCGCCCGCGGGCAATGCGCTCAAGAGTATGGTGACCGACCCGGCCAAGTTCCCGCAGACGCTAAACTTCGTAGCCACGCAGGCGCAACCGGGCGCGCAGTACCCGGCGGTCAACGGCATTGGCTTTGACGTGAATGTCGGCGTGCTCAACAACGGCTCGATTCAGCCGGCTGCGCCGGTCGTGGTGACGGTCTATTCAAACGCGGCGCGTACCCAGGTGATTGGCAGCGCGACAATTCGGGGGGTGCGTGGTTGCGCGCGCCGTGAATACCAGGTCAAAGTGCCGGCGCGCGTGCCAGTCGGAACGCGGGGCCAGTTCAACTATTATGTGACGGTTGATCCGGGCAATGTCGCCGGCGAGACGAGCATGGCCGACAACTATCAGCAAGGCTCGATCAATATCACCATTCAACAGGTGCTTCAGTTTTACCTGCCGTTGATTATGCGATAATATGCCCTTGTGAAGTGGTTTACGTCGCGCGATTCTAAACGAACGGAGCTTTTTGCTCCGTTCGCTTTGTTTCTGTTTGCACTGCTGGGCGCGCTGATCTTCCGGCCCGGCATCGTGGACTGGGACGGCGCGGCGCACTACGCCTATCTGCGCTCGGCGGTGCTGGACCGTGATCTCGACTTCGCCAACGATCTGGTGCCCGTGGAGGCGCAACAGCGCACTGTGACGGGCCGCGTGGCCGACAGCGCGCCGGTGGGCGCGGCGCTGGTGTGGACGCCCTGGTTTCTCGCCGCCGACGGTGTCTGCCGCTTGATCGGTGTGTTTGCGCTCTGCTGGGAAGGCTACGGTTGGCTATACGTCACGGCGGTCAGCCTGGGGACCGCGCTGTACGGTTGGGCCGGACTGCTCATGGCACAGCGCTATGCCGCGCATGTCACGTCGCTCGGGTCCGCGTGGGCCGCCACACTCGCCGTCTGGCTCGCATCGCCGTTGCTGGCGTACATGGTTGTGGTACCGTCGATGCCGCACGCCATCGCGTTTGCAGCGACGAGCGCGTTTGTGGCGTGCTGGCCGGCGGTGCGCCAGCGGCCGCGCCTCGCGGTCTGGTTGGGCTGGGGCATGCTGGGCGGCCTGGCAGCATTGCTACGCTGGCAGAGCGCGGTGTGGCTGGTGCTGCCCGCGTTCGAGCTGCTGACAGCGCGCGACCCGCTGTGGCCGCGTGTGCGTCGGGCGGTTGCGCTGGCCTGCGGCTTTGTGCTGGCGTTTTCGCCGCAGATGACGGCCTGGGTTATACTGTTCGGGACGCCGCTCGCGGTACCGCAGGGCGACGGCTTCCTGCTCTGGGCGCGCCCGGAAGTCGCCGCGGTGTTGTTCTCGCCGCTGCACGGACTGGTGTCGTGGATGCCGCTGGCGCTCGTGTGTTTGCTTGGGCTGGCGCGTCTCTTTGTTGTGCGCAAGGATATTGCGCTGCCGCTGGCGGTGGTGCTGGCGCTCTATGTCTACGTCAACAGCATCGTGCTGGACTGGTGGGCCGGAGGCGCGTTCGGTCCGCGCCGCTTTATCGATGCCTTTCCGATCATGATCGTTGGACTGAGCGCCCTGTTTGACTGGCTGCGCGCGCGACTGCGGCTGGCGCTGGTTGCACTGTGTGTGTTGTGCGCGGCCGGGCAGTGGTTGTTCATGGCGGAGTTCTACTCGGCGCGCGTTTTGCCCGGCGAGCCGCTGACGTGGGCCTCGGCGCTTGCGCGCGTACCGGAACTCAGCGCGGCCCAGTGGTTGATATTGCCGTCGATCGTCGGCCAGTGGCACATGGGGCCATTCGGCACGCCGGCGTCCAGTATGACATACCTGGTGGTTTTCGCCGCCGGTGGCTACGTGGTGTGGCTGGCCGTCACGCGCCTGCGGCTTAGCATGCGTATGATGCGCTGGATAGTGGCGCTGGCGGCATGTGCGGTGCTGGGCGTGGACCTATTTCTGCTGACGATATCATGACCGACAACCCCGACACCATACCCGCATCAGCTGAGGCGCTGAACACCCAACTGCGCGATGCACGCAACACCGCTGCTCCGGCGCCTGAGGCACATCGTTTGGTGTCACACGAGTACGGCGACCGGCTTCATGCCGGGTGGATGCTGGCCGCGCCGTCCGGCCTCAGCGATTTGCGGCGCTTGAGTTCGCTGGCACGCGTGCCGCTGCTGGGCGGCCTGCTGGTGTTTCTGCGTGAGCTTGGCAGCGCCGTGTGGCTGCTGGCGCAGCGCCGCTCGCTCATCATGCAGCAGATCCGGTTTAACGAGACGGTGGCCAGCAGTTTCATCTACCTGCAAGACATGACGGAAATCGGCATGCAACTCGATCGCGAGGTGCAATCCTTGAAAACCGACGTGGGCAATCTGGATGCATCACTACTCGCGCACGCCGATCGCCTGTCGGCGCGGCTCGATCGGCTGGAAGCGCGGATGGCGGCGCTGGAACAGGCGCTGGATGATGGCCGCCTGCCGCAACCGTAGTTGCGCGGCCTTCGCAGCTTGCAGCGCCAACCTGATATGACCCGCATCGCATACTTTACGCCGCTCAATCCCCAGCCAACCGGCGTCTCGGATTACAGCGAGGCGCTTATTCCGTATCTTGCGCACCAAGTCGAGGTGGATGTCTTCGCCGACGAATCGGTCGCAGCCGCCTGGCGCGATTCCAACGCACTCCGCGTGTTCGCGCACACGGAGTTTGCCAGACGCCGGCGCGAGCGCCCGCACGATGCGCTGGTGTATCAGATGGGCAACAGCCCGTTCCACCGCCACGAGTACGCGTGGCTCATGCGCTTCCCCGGTGTAACGGTTTTGCACGATCTCGTCCTGCATCACTTTCATCGCGAACGGACCCTGGAATATGGCGATACGGCGGGCTATGCGCGCGAATTGGCTTATAGCGGTGGAGCGGCGGGGGCGCGGCTTGCTGAGGAAGCGATGGGCGGGCGTAGCCCGTATCCGCTGTACACGATGCCGCTGTTCGAACGTGTGGTCGATGCCAGTCGCGTGGTCGTTGTGCACAGCGCGCACGCTGCGCGCCAGATCCTGGCGGTGCGCCCACAGGCGACCGTGCTGCACGCGCCGCTCTTTTGCGATCCCCGTGCGCTCGTTGCCGATCCGTTGCGTACAGCGCGACTGCGCGAACAATGGCAGATCGGCCCGGAGGCTTTTGTGGTGGCAGCCTTCGGCCGGCTGGACGCGCAGAAGCGGCTGGAAACGCTCCTGCATGCGTTGTCGCGCCTGCGCGAGAGCGTGCCCACGGCGGTATGCCTGCTGGTCGGCGAGCCGGTGCCGCTGTTTGACCTGCGCGGCCTGATTGCGCAAAGCGGGGTTGGCAGCCATGTGCGTCTCACCGGGCGATTGCCGCTGGACGACTTCTACGCGTCATTCGACTTGGCCGATGTCGCCGTCAACCTGCGCGATCCAACAGCCGGGGAAAGTTCGGCGGTGGCGATTCAACTGCTTGGGCGCGGCGTACCGCTCGTGGTGTCCGATGCCGGCTCGTATGCCGAACTGCCTGACGACGTGGCCATCAAGGCGGCGACCGGGCGCCTTGAATTGGAGCAGCTCACACATGCACTGACCATCCTGGCGGCTCAACCAGCGCTGCGCGCGGCGCTGCGCAAGTCGGCGCGCCGGTATGCCGCCGACTATCACAGGCCGGAGCATACAGCGGCGGTCTATTTCGCGGCGATTGACGGCGCGCGGCGGCGGACGGACGGGCGATGACTCGGATTCTGTCAGACCTGCTCCCGTTGCAAGTCGAGCCGACGCGGCATCGCGGTATCGGTCAATACGCTTGGCACACCATCGATGCGCTATTGAAACACAACGCGGCCGACCAGACGCACCTGCTGGCGATTCACCCCGATCTACCGGCGCCGCCCCCGTTTACCACCGAAGGCGCGGCCTGGCGCGTGGTGAACGTCGACCAGCCGGCTGCTGACTACCGAGCGGAGGCCTGGCTGGCGTTCCAGCCGGCCTATGCCGACATGTGGCAGCGGATCATCGATGCCAATGCGGTCGACGTCTTGTTTGTGCACAGCCCCTTTGAGCTTGTCGCGCCGCCGCACAGCCGGCCGGCTCGCGCTCGACTTGTCCTGACGGTCTTCGATCTGATCCCGTTGATCTTCGCCGATCACTACCTGAAAACGACGCCCCCGTGGTATGCTGGCCGGTACGCGCAAGTGTGCGATCTGATCCGGCATGCCGACCAGATCATAACAATTTCGGACTGTTCCCGGCGTGATATAATGGAGCGGCTCGGCGTCGCTCCCACGCGGATCCGCGTTGCGCCACCGGGGCCGAGCGCATTTGTGCTGCGCCCGCCCACGCCAGAAACCGAGCGATCGATGCGGCAACGCTGGAGATTGCGAGACGGCTTCGTACTGTGCACGACCGGCTATGATCACCGCAAAAACCTGCCACGGGCACTGGATGCTTATGCGCGCCTGCCGGCCCCCCTGCGGCAAGCGTACCCGTTGGTGGTCGTCTGTCGTCTGTCGGCGGTTGAAGGGCAGTCGCTGCGCAGCGAAATACGCGCGCGCAAGCTGGGTCGGCAGGTTGTGCTGACCAACTACGTGTCGGAAGAGGCGCTGTCGGCGCTGTATCGCATGGCGACGGTGCAGTTTTTCCCGTCGCTATACGAAGGGTTCGGCCTGCCCGTGCTCGACGCGATGGCGTGCGGATTGCCGGTTATCACGTCGAACTGCTCGGCCATGCCCGAAGTCGCCGGCGATGCGGCCGTGCTGGTGGATCCGTGCGACGTCGACGCGATGGCGGCGGCGCTGGCGCGGGTGTTGGAGAGCGAGACGCTGCAGGCGGAGTTGCGGGCGCGGGGGCTGGCGCAAGCGGTGCGCTTCGAGTGGATGCGGACAGGACAGCAGTTGGCCAGCATTCTCTCGAGTTCCGCATAGGCGGCATGGAGATTCAACAACGCTGGTGCGCAGCCGGCTTGTAAAGGCGCTTTGCAGTTCTGGCGCGCGCGTTCGGCCCACCTGTCATGCCGGCGTGTTGTTGGCCGCAGGCCAGTTTGCAGCTGCCGCAATTGCGCGCATCTGGATTCGCGCACGCCCCTCTGGATTGCAGCGTGCGGCCGAATGACAAACCAGTGCCTAACTCAAGTGTACCCGCTCTTATCTCAAGTTTGGCCCGGCCGTGCCAGTTTCATATAATACCATGATGGCTTTGGGCAATTATCGAAACGGAAGCGCAGGCTGCAAAGCCGATGTTTGCCATCGGGCTGAAACGCTGA
This sequence comes from Chloroflexota bacterium, assembly GCA_016235055.1. Taxonomy (NCBI): domain Bacteria; kingdom Bacillati; phylum Chloroflexota; species Chloroflexota bacterium. The sequence continues at coordinate 20,027 of JACRMK010000050.1, forward strand.
TTGATAATCACGTCCTAGTGTGGTGATCACCAGCGCACCATGTGGAGGTGGAGTAGTTGGCGTATCCCAATCAATGGAGCACGGCGCAGTATCATGAGCTGGCGTTCTGGCGCCATGTGCGCGTCAATGGCTACGACGGGCTGCCCTGGCCCAAGCTATTCCAGAAACATGGGGAAGACACCCTGAGCCTGCTCTCAAAGCTCAAACCCATCACGCAGTTCAGTGCTGACACCGTAGTGGATTTCGGCTGCGGCCCCATCGGAGTTCCCTGCTATCTGCAGTGCAAACACGTGATCGGGATAGACCCGTTGATGGGCGCATACGGGCATGAGTTTGAGCATCTGCGGACGCGGGCGGACGCTGTTCATTGGATTGCATCAAGGGGCGAGGAAGCTCCCCTGCGCAACGCTAGCGCCGATGTCGTGTTCAGCCGAAATGTCCTGGATCACGTGGAGTCACCACCCGCATGGGTAGCCGAGTTTGTGCGCGTGTTGAGGCCCGGTGGACTATTTCTGCTGTATGTGAACCTTGCGGAAGATTGGAATAAAGAGGGCACGGATGTTGAGCTACACCCATACAGTTTCACCGAGGCTGAGGTTATCGACCTATTGAACGGCTTTCCTTTGGAGTTTAGCTATTACGTAGATCGCCAGGCGCGCGCACGGGATGCTCGTCTTGAAGTGCCGATCATCATCACTGGCAAACGCACGGAGTAGTGTTCCCACGTGACCGGCCTTGTACACGGGTGCGGACGTAGTACTGTTTCGGCCTGACCATATCCCACTTCAACCAGACTCGACCAGCATCGAGCGGGGCGGGTGTCATTGCAGAACTAACAGGCCGTAGGGCTCGAATTGGCGGAGACATGTCTGTCACGATGCGAGAAGTAAAGTGGGCCGCAGGCATTGGCTTGCTGATTGTCGCGGCGGTCGTCATTCTATGGACAGATGCGCCGTATGACATTGATGACGCCCCGATTACGTATCGCTATGCCGAGAATCTCGCCATGGGCAACGGCTTCGTCTATAACGTGGGAGAGCGCGTACAAGGTACGAGCACGCCCTTGTACACGTTGTTGCTAGCGGCGGCGCGTGTTGCCGGGCAACCGGTGGCGGCGACCAGCAACATGATCGGATTGGCCTCGTCGTTGACGGCCATTGCGCTAACCCTGGTAATTGTTCAGTCGCTGGGTGGCTCATTTCTGCAGAGTGTCATTGCGGGAGTTATTCTGCTGTGCCAGCCATCGTTTCTCCGTTACACAATGGCCGGCATGGAAACGCCGCTGTACACACTGCTTATCATGCTGTCGCTTGTCCTGCTAATACGCCGGCAATACACGTTCAGTGCAGCCTCGGCGGCGCTGGCTGCATTGACCCGTCTTGACGGGCTGATTATTGTGGTGACGATCTGGTTGTTCTGCGCGCTGAAACAGAAACGCCTTCCCATCGACATAATTCTGTTGTCCGTGATCCTCTTGGCCCCATGGTATGCCTTTGCCACGGCATACTTCGGATCACCGTTGCCCCTTTCGATGGTCGCCAAACAGCAGCATCTCATCGGCTCGGGGGCAAGCCGATACTGGATTTGGGAATGGCTGTTTGTCACGCCGTGGCGGGACGGATTCTACATGCTCCCGTTCCTGCTGATAGGGCTGGGCAGAGCATTGCGCAGCAAACTTGAGGTGGAGCGGTCGGCTGCGAGCCTCGTGTGGCTGGCAGCCTATCTCCTGGCCTATACCGCAATCGGCATTCCTTTCTACGAATGGTACGTCATGCCAGCCTATCCCGTGCTAGCCGTGCTCATCTCGGAAGGCCTGGCAAGCGTCGGCAGCATACTCACCTGGATGTACCGGCGTGTTTCCGGCTTGCGCGTTCTGTTTGGTACAATTCCCGCAGGTGCGACGCCGGACGAAGACACGGCGGTGCAGCCATCGGGCCTTCCCGTGCCTGGGCACGATAGACGCTGGGGCGCGCTGCTTAGCGGAGCGGCTATGGTATTCTTCCTGATCGTGCTGTTGCCCGCGCAAGTTCGCCACGCGTATTCGAGCGTCACGGGCTTCAAAGAGTACCTACTTAAGGTGGAAGGCACGCGTGTGTCCATCGGACAATGGCTGCGCGATAACACGCCGGCCGACAGTGAAGTGCTTACGGGCGGTATCGGCCACATCGGCTACGAATCGCAACGCTATGTCATCGACAGTGCGGGGCTGGTAACTCCGGGGCAAATCCGGCGCAGCCACACTCCGGATTATTTCGTGCTCGATGACCTGCCGGAAGCGAAAAAGTGTGGTGTGGTGAAAGAATTTGCGACCGCGTGGCCGGTCAATCCAATGGTATTTTCGGTTACGCGTTGCTTTCGTCCATAGTCGTCATAGAATCGCGGAGCCTATATGTCGACCGATAGCTTATTGGGGCAGGTGTGCGTTGAATGCTGACTTCGAAGCACGATTCTACGATTACATGTATTCATGCGGTCACATCAGTGCCGAGGCCAACCTGAGCCACTTGCGAGAGTACCTGGGCTACTTTTCACCCGGTGCACTGGTGCTTGATGTCGGGTGTGGCCAGGGCGATTTCATGGAACTGTTGCGCGCGCGCGGATGTCAACCGCGCGGCGTGGACAGCGACCCGCGCATGGTGAAGGCCTGCAACGCCCGCGGGCTGTCGGTTCACCTCGGCGATGCGCTTGAGTATCTCCGTGGTTCCGCAGGCACATTTGACGGCATTTTTCTTTCCAACGTCATCGAGCACTTCCCCGCTTCGCAGGCCGTCGGTCTCTTCGCGCTCGCATTCCGCGCGCTCAAGCCCGGCGGCACGTTTCTGGTGGCGGTCCCCAATCCGGAAAGCCTGATTGTGCACCTGTATGAGTTTTGGCGCGACGCCACGCACGCCAGACTGTACAATCGCCTGCTGCTGGAGTTCATGTTGGTATACAGCGGCTTCCAGCTCGCGGCCAGCGGCACGAACCCGGCGACGGGTTGGAGTCCGCCTCTGGCACGGTTCAACCTGCAAGACTTATCTGTACCAGATGGTAACTTGGCAGGTGAGCCCCCCATCACGTCGAATCCTGCGCTTGGTGCGGACGGTGTGTCGGGTATAGACGGCCACGTTGTGGCTCTACCCGGCAGCGAGCCGCACGGGTCGGTTCGCACACCGGCCGAGAGCCAGCAGTCCGATTCATCGTCAACCGGCATTCGCGTATCCATCCGGAATGTATTTGTGCGAATCGTCGCAAATCCGGTTGGTCGCATGCTCGGCCTGGACGCTGTACGGGATGCCATCGCGCTCGTTTCGGTGCGAGTGGATCGGGTGGAGGAGCGCGAGCAACGACTTATGGAGGCGGTGCTGCGGCTTGAGAAGCGCGAGCGGCGCCTGGCAGCGCACGTGCAATCGCTCGAAGCGCAGGAGAGCCACCTGGTGGAGGTTACTCAATCGTTGCGCGAGGCAACGCTTTTCCTGTATCCACCGCGCGAAACATTTGTGGTGGGTCGCCGGCCGGATGGAACGGCGACATGAAGATTGCGTTCCTCACGCCCTACCTGCCCTTTCCGCCGGATACGGGCGGCAAAATGCGCAGCTTCCATCTGATCAAGCAATTGGCGCGCTGCCACGAGCTGAATGTCTTTTCTGTATATCACGGAGCTGACGAGCCGGCACAGGCCGACGGCATCCGTGCCTTGTGCGTGCGACTGGTCCTGGTCAAGTTGGTTAAGTCGTGGCGGGAAACAGACCGCGCCAGACGCATGCTGTCCGCTCTGCCGCGCAGCGTCGATCACTTCCAAACGCCGGAGAGCCTCCTGTCCATTCGCGCCCAGTTGCAGAGCGGCGGCTATGACCTGGTGTTTGTGGACGAACTCGTCATGGCGGCGTACACGGCGGGCTTGCATTCCATGCGGCGCATCCTGTCGCAACAGAAGATCGATTTCTGGCATTACTACGAAACGGCTGCCGCGCGGCCCTGGGGAAAGGTAAAACTGCTTGACTACATCGAGAGCCTGAAGCTTCGCCGGTTCCAGGCGCGCGCGCTTCGCGATGCCTATGACCTTCATTTAGTATGCTCGCGCGATGACGAGCGGATGCTAAGCAAGCTGCGCCCCGAGACGCGCTTCGCCATCATGCCCAATGGTGTGGATACCGCGTATTTTGCGCCACGCGCCGACTGGCCTACCGACGGCGAGACGAATGCGCCGACGCTGGTCTATTCGGGCACAATGCATTACTACCCCAACATCGATGCCGTGCTCTACTTCTGGCGGGAAATCTACCCGCGCTTGCTGGTGTGCGTGCCTGACGTGCGCATCCTGATCGTGGGACACCAGCCGCCGCCGGAGATACTCCGGCTGGGGGAGCACCCGAACGTGGTGGTCACCGGGAGCGTGCCGGATGTCAGGCCCTATCTGGCGCGCAGCACCGCCATGTTCGTGCCGCTTCGACTCGGGGGTGGCACCCGTCTGAAGATTCTCGAAGCCATGGCCATGGGAGTGCCTGTCATATCAACCACCATTGGCTGCCAGGGCCTGAATGTGGAAGATGGGCTCCACATCGTTGTGGCAGATGACCCGGAAGTGTTCGCTGCCAAGGCCGCAGCCTTGCTGGTGGACCGTGATCTGCAGCACCGCCTTTCTGCCAGTGCGCGGGAGCTATCGGCGACCTACGATTGGAGCCGCCTGGTTCATACGATGCTTAACACGTGGCAAACGCGATGAGACTGCTGCTCATCAACAACCTGTATCCGCCGTATATTGTGGGCGGCAATGAGATGCTCGCACATGACGTCGTAACGGAATTGCGCCGTCGCGGCCACACAGTGTCCATCGCAACTGGGCGCGGCGTCCGCCTGCCCGACGGCGAAGCGGTGCATGGCATCCTCAACCTGGACCTGGATAGAAAAGAAGAATCGTTTCTGGGTGGGCGGGAGCCGACGGCCGGCGACCTCATCAACTGGCATCTGTTCAACAGGCGCAGCTACCAGGCCGTGCGGCGGCTGATTCGGTCGACCGACCCCGAGTTGGTTGTCGTGTGGAACCTGTATCTCGCATCGATGTCGCCATTGATCGCGGCCCAGCACAGCGGACGTCCGGTCGTCGTGCAGGTGGCCGACAAGTGGTTGGATTATGGCCTGAAGCACATTGGCGCGCTGGTGCGACCGGGCCGGCAGTCGCACCAATGGTTGGTGCGAGCTTCGCAGGCGTTCGTGCAGCCGATTCTGTACTGGTTGGGGCGACCTGAACACATTGTCGCCATTAGTGAATTCATGCGCGACTACTATGTTCGCCAGGGTTTCGACGCGGAGACGTTGCGCGCGATACATCTCGGCGTGCCAACCGATTTGTTTGCGTTCACGCCGCGCGCAAACCGCACCGGCCCGTTGCGCCTGCTGTATGTCGGATCGCTCTGGGGAGGGAAAGGCGCGCATATCGCTGTGCGGGCGCTGGGTGTGCTCCAGCGCAACGGCCATACCGAGCTTACACTCGATCTGTACGGCGATGGAACGCAAGAGTTCAAGAACTGGCTGCTCGGCGTTATCGCCGAAGAAGGCCTGGAGCAGCAGGTCTCCTTGTGCGGGTTTGCAACGCGCGACGCCGTCCGTGCCGCCATGCTGTCGCACGACATACTGGTCTTCCCATCGTTGTGGGATGAGCCATTCGCGGCCGTGCCCGTCGAGGCGATGAGTTGCGGTATGGCCATCGCCGCCGCCATGGCGGGCGGTACGGCCGAGGCCGTCGTGAACGAGGCGACCGGGCTGTTGGTGCCGCCCAATGATGTGGCCGCCATGGCCGGCGCGCTTGAGCGACTGGTCACCGATCCGGAATTGCGGCTGCGTCTGGGTGAAAATGCCGCGCAGGTTGCGCGTGAACGGTTTGATTTCGCACGCTATGTCGATCGCCTGGAAAGCTACTACGCACAGTTGATTTCCAATCCCCGAAGCGCATAGCCAACGCGCAAACGCCGCGTTTTGGTACGAGGCCTGACTCAATTGACCCAATCTCGCAAACGGTTCACGTGGGATGTGCACGACGATAGCGTCAGCCAATCCCGCATGAGCGAATCGGCGGCGCGAGCGCTGCCCGGTGAGCAGTTGTTTCTGGCACTGTTGGTGCTGGTGCTCACCGTCACGTGGCTTGGTGTTGCGCTGGCGCAATTCGGCGTATTCTCCCTTGTGAACACCGCGGCCGGTGCCGGGGCCATCCTGGCGCTCGTGGGCTGGTGGGCTCGGCGTCGCATTCGTTGGCATCTGCCGGTTGTTGGCTGGCCACACGTGGCCGTTGCTCTGCCGGTCATACTTGCGACGGTCCTCTTTGCACAGCCGACTGAACATTATCCACTAATCGGCGACTCGGCCATCTATCCGAACACGGGCGCGTTGCTGGCTCAGACGGCAGGCCTGACGTATGAATACACGCCGTTCCGGGGCCTGACGCCGGATGAGAAGAAGCTCTTCTATGTGCCGTCCGATGAGCAGATTCCTGGCATGGTCATTGTGGGATACCAGGGACTGCTCTACGGCGCCTATTACGTTGTCGATGCAGATTCGAACCACATCGTATCATCACGGCCGGCCGGGTTCATCGTCTGGCTGGCGCTGGCGTTTGCGGCGTTTGGCCGCGCGGCCGTGTTCTCGGTGACACCCCTGTTTGGTGTAATGGGCGTGACAGCGCTTTATCTTGCAGGTGCGCGGCTCTACGGGTTCCGCACCGGGATGCTGGCAGCGCTCCTGCTCGTCGTGAGCTTCCCGCAGATTCATTTCGCGCGCACACCGTATGCCGAAGCAATGGCTCAGGCGCTCGTCTGGGGTGGTTTGTACTGCGTGTTTACGTACTTGTCCAGGCCGCGCCGGATGTACCTGCTGATCGCCGCCGCCAGTTTTGGCGCCGCTATACTGACACGAATCGATGCCCTGGCCAGCGTATTGCCCGCGCTGGTGGTTGTCTTTCTGCTGATTGCGCGCCGCGATGCATGGGGCGCTGCAATCTTCCTGTGCTGGATGGCATTGTCAATCGCAGGCTGGCTCGTCAATGCCATGACCTGGCTTGCCCCGTATGTATTGGCATCGCAGCAGTTGTTTTCAATCTACGTATACGGTTTTCTAAAGATCTGGCCGTGGCTGGCGGCCATTGGCGGTGCGACAGCACTGGCCGTTGCGGTGCTGCTCTATCAGCACGGCCTGCGGGCACGCGACGCCGCACTCGGCCTGGCCGCCAACACATTTGTGCGTGGGTTGTTTGCCGCGCTCGTCATCGGCATCACGCTGTACCTGTACTTCATTCACCCGGTATGGCCGCCGGTTCGCGCGGGTATACCGCCGAACGATATGCTCCCCAGGCTGGGCCTCTATCTTACGCCATTGCTTATTGCGGCAGCGGCCTTTGGGTTAGTGCTGTGTTTCTGGCAGAGTCCGCGCGGGCACGACATCGTGCTGATGACCTTCACCGTGCTCTTTGCGGGCCTCTTTCTCCCGCGGTACACATCCGCCGCCGTATATCCGGTGGCATTGCGACGGTTGACGCCTGAAGTCATCCCCGCACTACTGCTTTTTGCCAGCTACTTCATTGGATGGGCGATCTCGCGTTCGTTCTGGCGCCGTATGTTTCCCACGACCCTCCGGAATGCACAGGTTGCCGTTCTCGCCTTAGTCATGAGCGGTGTGCTCGCGACATCGGCCCCTTACCTTGTATATCAAGAAGCTCAAGGGACAACGCAGTTCGCTTCGTCTTTGGCCGAAGTATTCCCGACTGACGCCGTAATCATTTTTGAGCCGATAGGGGATAGCTCGCAGGTTGGCTGGTTCGCGTGTCCGCTCTGGTCCGTCTACGGGCGGGACGCCGTATTGCTGTCCAAGCCGGCGGTCGATCAACGCCTGCTCATGAGCGCCGTGTCGAAGTGGCTTGCGCAAGGCAGACCGGTGTACTTCGTCAGCGAGTCTGAGGCGTCTGCGTCGGCGCCTGGGAGAATTCGCTACACAATGACAGGCCGATTGCGTTGGGACTCGTCGCTCATTGGCCAATCGCGGGACTTGTTCCCGCCATTCATTTGGCGATTCGATATGCCATTCTACATATTTCGCTTGACTGAGCAAACATTGTAGGCCGGTCGTCTGGCTGTGCCTGTCCACATCGGTGCGAATCCATGCAGCGCGTTGAGTATGAAGGACGTACGCTGTGCGGCTCCGGGGGTATTGGGTGTGTCCGCACATAGGCGTAATGCGGCGTCGGAATGCGCGCGTGTGTTGCCGTGAAGTTGGGGCTTGGCGACTCGCGCATGCGATTTGGGATGTACGAATAACCTATGGTAAACTCACTCGTTGGCGCGCATGCCACTGCCGCCGCGATCCCCGCGTCGAACGGTCGACGACGACCTGATCGGCCGCACCGCCGGAATGCGCCGGGGCGGCGATAATGGAATGTACTGCTGGTTCGTGATCCCAGAATGTCCACCGCCATCGCCTTCAAGAATGTGTCCAAGCGCTTCAACCTCTCTCACCAGCCGCAACGTGCAGGGGCTAGCTTCTGGCGCCAGTTGCTAGCGCGCCGCGGCGATTGGAACGAATCGTTCTGGGCGTTGCGCGATGTATCGTTGGCTGTGGCCCACGGTGAAACGGTAGGTCTGATCGGGTCCAATGGCAGTGGCAAGAGCACGATCCTTAAGCTGATCGCCAAAATCATCAGTCCGACCAGCGGCGACGTCACGGCGGACGGCCGAGTCGCCGCCATACTGGAGCTGGGCGCCGGGTTTCATCACGAGCTGTCAGGCCGCGAGAACATCTTCTTCAACGGCGCTATGCTGGGCTTGACTCGCAGCGAGATTGACCGCGTCTACGATGAGGTTGTCGCGTTTTCCGAGCTTGAGCGCTTCATCGATACGCCCGTCAAGTTCTACTCATCGGGCATGTATGCGCGCCTGGCTTTTGCGGTGGCCATTCATGTCAAGCCCAATATCCTTTTGATCGACGAGGCCTTGTCAGTAGGTGATCAAGCCTTTCAATCCAAATGCATCGCGCGGGTCATGGACATCAAGCGGGAGGGCGCAACGATCCTGGTGGTGTCGCATGAACTGGGCACCATACAATCACTCTGTGAGCGCGCCATCTGGCTGGACAACGGACGCGTGCGGGATGTTGGCGCGGTGTCTGACGTGGTGACTGCGTATCTCGATCACACTGCGCAGAAGGCCGATGAGTCCGGCGGCGTCGCTCGCGACGCGCAGCGCACGGGCACGGGCAAGGTGCAGATCACGCGGGCGGAATTGTGTGACGGGCGCGGGTATCAGCGCGATAGTTTCGTTACCGGCGGGGCGTTGATCTTGCGCCTGCACTATAGCGCGCGGATGCCGGTGGCCGACCCCGTGTTCGGATTGGCTGTGTATCACCAGAATGGAGTGCTCGTCAGCGGCCCAAACACGGGCGAGAACGGCCTCTCGTTTCCGATGCTTGCCGGTGACGGTATGGTCACTTACCATGTATCGGAACTCCCACTGCTCGATGGCGATTATCTGATCTCGGTGAGCGTCAATAACAGGCAGGGTACAGAGATCTATGATTATCGCGATCGCATCTGCTCGTTTCGCGTGTTTGCAGGCAAGCCGCGCGAGCGTTTTGGCTTGGTGACTCTTCACGGCCAATGGCAGGCCGACACGGCCCCTGGATCAGCGGCCGGCGCCGCCTAAGCGCGGAACTGCCCGCGGCATACGCGCTTGTGCCCTCTCGCGCCGCCGAGGCAGCGCGCGGACCGGCGGGCCAATCGCCTGCGGGCCACGGCGCGCCACTTGTTAAAGCGATGCGGATTCAGGTCATCCTTCCGACATTCTACCCCGACTATGTCGGCGGCGCGGAGATCTCCGCGCTCCATACGTGTCGCGAACTGCAGCGACGCGGCATGGACATCCGTGTGCTGGTTGTGAATAACCGATTCCCCGGGCGGTCACAGCGCGACGCACTTACATACGACGGACTGAGCGTGCGTCGCGCCCGGTTCAATACGCCGATTCGCGCCGCCTGGACCGACGTCTTTGACGCGCGTGTGTTTCAGTATGTGCGAACCGAACTCGAAGACTTCCGGCCGGATCTGGTCCATGCGCATAATGTATCGGGCGCAACCCTGTCACCCTATCTCGCCTGCCGGGCGGCGGGAGTGCGCGTGGTCAACACGCTGCATGATCTTTGGCTGCTCTGTCCGAACAACATGCGCTATCGGCGCGACGGGACGCTGTGCGACTCGCGGCCCGCGCACGGGGGTTGCCGGTTGTGCTTCCGGCGATACGACTACTGGGGCGCTGTACCGTTTCGAGGCCTTCTGTTTTCGTTACTTACCGCCAACGTGCAGTTGTTCATCTCCCCGAGCCAGGCGTTGATTGAGCAGCACGTGCGTGCCGGCTACAATGCGCAGCGCTTCCGCATGGTCCCAAACGGTATTGTGGCGTCCGGGAACGGGTTCGAACTCGCGCCGCCTGACGCCGGATTCGGAGCGCTCAACGCGCGGCGCCCGACGTTGGTCTATGCGGGCGGCGGCATTGAGACTAAGGGGGCGGCCGTCATGCTTGACGCGCTGCCGATCATGCTGCGCACCGTGGACAACCTGGAGGTGCTGGTGGCGGGCGGCGGGGAGGAGCGCCTTCTCTCCGCCATGCGCGCGTTTGGGCCGCGCGTCCGCGTGCTTGGGCCGCTGCCGTATGCCGCCATGCGCGCACTGTTTGCGTCGGCTGATTTGACGGTCACGCCATCGGTCTGGCCCGAAAACTCGCCCACGGTGATCTATGAGAGTTTCGAGGCCGGCACGCCCGTCGCGGGATCGCGCGTTGGCGGCATTCCGGAACTTGTTACGGACGGCGAAACGGGCTACCTCTTTCCCCGCGGCGATGCGGCTTCGCTGGCCGCCACCGTGATCGGTCATTTCGCCCTCCCGGCGCCTGCGCGACGCCGCATGCGCCTGCGATGCCTGGCCGCATCGCGCACACGGTTCTCCATGGACAGCCACATTGCGGGTGTCTTGCAGGCGTATCGTGAAGTCATGGAACGCTAGCCGTGTGCCGGGCACGCGCCCGGCGAAAGCGATTGCTGCCCGCAAGCCTTCGGAAGGGGTGGCGCGGAGGAGGCGCCCAGCGTGAACGTTAGCATAGTATGCCAGGCCCTGATCGGTTCCGATGCAGTCGGCCATTCGATCATCAATCAGGCCCGGTACTTTACGCGCCGCGGCGATGCCGTTGCGGTCTACGCCATATCTCGGCCCGCCAGAGTACCGGCCGATGTGCTGCCGCTCGCCAGGACGGTAAGCCTGGCCGACCTGGCGGCGCGGCCCGATAACCACTTCAGCCAGTCGGACGTATATATCTATCACTATACGGGCCGCTTTCCGTTGATAGAGACAATTCGCGCTCTCGAACGCGGCGTCGTAATCCTCTTTTTCCACAACGTCACGCCACCCACATTATGGGACGGCGAGTGGTCTGACCAGGAGGCGCTGCAACACAGCATCGATAGCATTCCTCTGGTGGCAAATTACGCCGATCTCATCGTCACGCCGAGCCCATACAATGCCGACTATCTTGTCCGCACGCATGGGCTGGGCCGGGATAAGATTCGGGTGCTGCCTCTGGCGGTACCACTCGACGAGTTCGGACCGGGCGAAAAAGACGCCGTGCTGCTCAATCGTTATGGCCTGAGCGGAAAGAAAATCCTGCTGTTTGCGGGGCGCATGGCGCGCAACAAGCGCGTGGATCTGCTGGTCGATGCGCTGGCGCAAGTGCGCGCGCAGTTTCCAGCCGCGCTTCTGCTGGTTGGCGACGGCGACAGCACGCCAACATACCGCGCGTCCACGGCGCGGATCCGGGCGCGCGCTGCGGAGTTGCAACTGTCGCGCGACGTTCTCTGTGCCGGCGTGGTCGACGACTTGCCGACACACTTTCGCCTGGCCGACATCTATGTGAGCGCGAGCCTGCACGAGGGGTTTGGCGTGCCACTGATCGAAGCGATGGCGTCCGGTGTGCCCGTCGTCGCGAGCAACGCGACCGCGCACTCGTGGGTCATCGGCGATGCGGGCATGCTCTGCCGTCCCGGCGATGCGGCTGACATGGCGGCTACGATCGTACGTGTCCTGGGCGACAGCGATTTGCGCGCTGATCTGATCCGCAAGGGAATCGCTCGCGCAAGGGAGTTCTCGGTCGCACGCCACGATGAGGGGTGGTCGCGTCTCATGGCCGAACTATCCGATTGGCTGCCGAATCCACTGGCCGCGCGTGCGAGTTCGGCTCCGACACACGCGGCGGAACCGGCCTGGTACAGTTCGTTGAGCATTGAATTGGGGCGGCTTGACGCGCTCTCCGACGTGATGATGCGCGGGTATGTCGTGCAGTCGCATCTCCCGGTTGTCGGTCAAGCCATCGCGTGGATTCGGCGCACCCTGACCTCGCACCTGCGCGAGCCGTACCTCGACCCGATGCTCGAGCGCCAGGTTGCATTCAATCGCCAACTGGCGCTGGTCGTGCGCCGGTTGAGCGCCGAGGTGTTTGCACTGAGCCGCGCGCCGTCCGCGCTGCACGTGGACCGTGATGCTTTCGCCTCACCAAAGGACAGCGGAGAAATCGCCAACGCATTGGCACGGCTGCAAGCTCAACTGGATCGGATGACCGCGGCGCTTCCACCGGAAACAAACCCGTCGGCGGAGCCGCCGTCTCAAACCGCCGCTGCGCCCGAGCGCTCCGACCGGCCGTCTGCGGCATCGGGGCGATGAGATCGTGATAAAATAGAGTCGTTCGGATGTGCGTACGCGTCCGGCAACGAGAGCCAGGCTGCCGCCGCTGGTGACCCGGTGCGCCGCGTGATCCGGGCGCTCACGTGATGGCCGCGAATTGATGAGCGCGCATGCGAGTTCACATCGTAAATTCCAACCTCGAAGGTATGGATGCGGTCGGCAGATACATGCTCGACCAGTGGCGGTTCTTCCGCGCGCGTGGCGACGACGTGCGGCTCAACCTTACGTCGCCGCCGCACCACGTGCCGGACGAGCTTGCCGAGCATGCCACTGTGGGTGCGACCGGCGGGCCGGCGAATTATGCGGCCATGTTCAACGGCGCCGATCTTCTGATCTTTCACTACTCGATCGTCTACCCGCTGATCGAGTCGATCGGCGCCGCCTGCTCCGTGCTCTGCTTTCACAACATCACGCCGCCGGGCCTCTGGCAGGGCGCGGCGTATGACCGCGAAGCACTGCAACGCAGCATCGACCGCGCTGCGCAATTGGCCGATCGCGCCGATCTGATCGTTACGCCGAGCGCATACAATGCCGCCCAACTGGCCGCGCGCTATGGCGTTGCGCCCGATCGCATCCGCGTGATTCCCTTTGTGATCGATCCGGCCGTGTATTGCCCGGGTTCGGCTGATCGGGCGCTGCGCACTCGCTACGGTCTGAACGGGCGCAAAGTCATTCTATTTGTTGGCCGCATGGCGAGCAACAAACGCGTCGATCTGCTGCTGGAAGCGTTAGCGCTGGTTCGCAAGCATGTGCCGGAAGCAGCGTTGCTGCTGGTTGGTGACCAGCAGTCGCCCGCATTGGCGCCGTACGTGGCACAGGTCCACGAGCGCGTGTCGGATCTCGGCCTCCAGCAGGACGTCGTGTTTGCGGGGCTTACGGATGAACTGCCGGCGCACTATCGGCTGGCCAGCGTGTATGCCACGGCCAGTGAGCACGAGGGTTTTGGCGTGCCGCTCGTCGAGGCGATGGCATCCGGCGTGCCGGTGGTTGCCAGCGACGCGGCAGCGCATTCCGAAGTGGTCGACGCTGCGGGCCTCTTGTGCGTGTCAAACGATGCGTCTGCCATGGCGGACGTGCTCGTGCGGGTGCTTTGCGAACCCGCCCTGCATGCCGATCTATCGCGGCGCGGCCTGGCGCGCGCAATGTCCTTCTCGCGGGAGAGGCACGACGCCGCCTGGGAGCGCATTGCGGGCGAGGCCGCGTTGCTGGCAGGCAGTGCACAACGTCGTCGTTATGGGGCCGCAACGGTTTCGGGCACGCACGAGCGGATCGCCATCAATGCCGATTTGCAGCGACTGGAGGCGATGGCGGACATCATGCTGCGCGACTATCGGATCGAATCCCGCGTACCCGTTGTCGGCGCGTTCATCGCGTGGGTGCGCCGCAACCTGACATCGCATCTGCGGGAGCCGTACATCGACCCGGTGCTTGAGCGGCAGGTAACTTTTAACCGGCAGATCTTGCTATCGCTGATACGGCTGTTGCGCTGGCAAGATTCTTTGCGTGCGAGCGGCGCGCCGGTTCCGGGTGACATCGAGCAGCGACTAGCGCGCCTTGAGGCGCAGATCGAAACGCTGTCTGCGCAGATCGAAAGCGGCCTGCATGGCGAGCCGGGGCGTTCGTAACCAGTTGTTCCGCCGAACTCTATCGTGCGCATCCTGCATCTGATTCAGCGCTACTGGCCGGCGCTCGGCGGCGCCGAAGCGCACTTGCAAGCGCTCTCCGAGCGATTGGCGCGCGACGGGCATGCCGTGACCGTCGCGACGACCGATGTCGCCGATATCGAGGGGTTCTGGACCTCGCCGCATCGAACCGTTGATCGTGCGGTGGAAACGCACGCGGGCGTGACGATCCGGCGATTTGCGCTGCGTCAACCGCCTGTCACAACCTTTGCCTTCCGCGCTTTGCGCCGCGTCTCCGTCGAACTGTCGCGGCGGCGCATCGGCGGAATCGGCATGCTGCGTGCGCTGGGCGGGCTGGCGTTGAGCGTGCCGGGCCTGCATCGCTGGCTGCGGACGCAGCGCGGCGCGTTCGACCTGGTTGCGGCGTCGGGCATCGGGTTTGAGTCGCTCTACTGGCCTGCCGCGGATTGGGCACGCCGCGAAGGCATTCCTTTTTTGATGTATCCGCTAACACACCTGGCCGCCACGCCGGCGCGCGGCGGCGCGAGCCTGAGCGACTACTACACCATGCGCCATCAGGCTGCGCTGCTCAAGGCCAGCGCAGCCGTCATCGCGTTAACCGAGTTGGAAGCCGGCTTCTGGGCCGACGCCGGCATTCCGCGTGAACGTCTGGTTGTGGCGGGCGCCGGCGCCGACCCGGCCGCGGTCACCGGCGGCGATGTGCGGCGCTTTCGCGCGCTGATCGGCACGGATGAGCCGATCGTGCTGGCGCTGGGCACGCAAACCGGCGACAAAGGCACGCTGCACCTGATCGGCGCCATGCAGCGTCTCTGGGAGCGCGGCGCCGAGGCGCGGCTGGTGCTGGCCGGCCAGGCGATGCCGGACGTCACGCAGGTTCTGGCGCGCGCCTCGAGCACGGTTCGTTGCGGCACCCATCTGCTTGGCCCGGTTGACGATGAAACCAAGCGCGACGCGCTGGCGGCGTGCAGCTTGCTGGCGCTGCCGTCGCGCACCGATTCGTTCGGCATCGTCCTGCTGGAGGCGTGGCTGAACCGCAAGCCGGTGATTGGCGCGCGCGCCGGCGCGCTGCCGTCGGTCATCACCGAAGGTCAGGACGGCCTGCTGGTGGAGTGGGGGGATGGTGCGGCGTTGGCGGCTGCCGTGGAACGCCTGCTGGGCGACGGGCCGCTGCGCATGCGGCTTGGACAGGCCGGGCGCGACAAAGTGCTGGCGCGCTTCACGTGGGACGCGATCTATCCGCTGGTGCGGGATACTTATGAGCGAGCTTGCGAAACCGTTGCCCGATCTTGAACAGATCGTCGAAATCCGCGACCCCGCGGTAAATGTAGACGATGTTATGGCGCAGATTCGCGCTACGCTGGCCGCGCACGGGCCGTTGATGCCGCCCGATGTGCCGCCGCTCGGCGCGCAGAGCGACGATGGCGCGCTGGCGTTTCACTTGACACAGGCCAACCTGACATACGACCAGGTCTTTGTCGAAATGAACGTCATGCGGCCCAACGTGCCGCTGCTGGGCGGCTGGCTGGCCCGTCTGAAGGCGCGCGCACATGAACTGGCCGTCTACTACGTCAACCAGCATGCCGGCCTGCAGGTGAACTTCAACTCGTCGCTTGTGCGCGTGCTGTCGCTGCTGGCGGCGCGCGACGCCGAGGTGCGCGCGCTGCGCGCCGATCTTGAACGCCTGCGGGCGCGGCTCGACGAGTTGGAGCGGCGCGCATGAGCCGTCCGGCCATCGCGCTCGTCACGCCGTGGTACGGCGCCGATATTACGGGCGGCGCGGAGACGGTCTGCCGCGGGCTGGCCGAGCACCTGGCCCACGCCGGGCACGCCGTCGAAGTGCTGACGACCTGCGCCTGGCGCTTTCAGAGCGACTGGGGCAAGAACCATCACCGCCCCGGGCTGGAGACGCTGAACGGCGTGCCGGTGCGCCGTTTTCGAGTGCGCCCGCGCGATGGGCAGGCGTTTCACCAGGTCAATCTGCGCCTGATGCGCGGGCTGGGCATCAGCACGGCCGACGAGCAGCAGTTCATGCAGCACATCATCGGCAGCGATGAGCTGGTGGCGTATATCGGCGAGCATCGCGATGCGTATCGCTTCGTGTTTCTGCCCTATATGTTCGGCACGAGCTACTGGGGCGCGCGCGCGGCGCCCGAAAACTCGCTCATGATGCCGTGTCTGCACGACGAAGCGTACGCGCACATGGCGGCGTTCCGCGCGTTGATGCCGTCGCTGCGCGGGTTCCTGTTGCTCTCGCAGCCGGAGCGCGACCTCATGCAGTCGCTGTACGGCATTCCGGCCGAGCGCCTGCACCTGATCGGCGCGGGGGTCGATGCCGCAGCGGGCGCCAACCCGGCCCGGTTCCGCGAAAAGCACCGGCTCGCCGGTCCCTACATCGTCTATGTCGGCCGCCGCGACGAAACCAAGAATACGCCGCTGCTGCTGGACCATTTTCGACGGATGAAGCTGGAGCAGGGCGGCGACCTGAAGCTGGTGCTGATCGGGCCGGGCGGCATGCCGGCCGCGGCGGCGCGCCCGGACGTGATCGACCTGGGTGTGACGGACGAGCAGACGAAGCACGATGCGCTGGCGGGCGCGCTGTGCCTGGTGAACCCGTCGCTGAACGAGAGCTTCTCGCTGGTGCTCATGGAAGCCTGGCTTGCCGGGCGACCGGTGCTGGTGCATGCCGGCTGCGCGGTGACGGTCGGCCACTGCCGTGCCGGCCACGGCGGTCTCTTTTTTGCCAACTACGCGGAATTCTCCGGCGCGCTGCGCTGGCTGTCCGAGCATCCCACCGAGGCGGCGGCGATGGGCGCCCAGGGCGCGCGCTATGTGCGCGCCAATTTCACGTGGGAGCGCGTGCTGGCGAAAATGCTGCGGGCGGTCTATGGCGAAGCGGCGGGTTGACCAGTTGCTCGTCGGCGCCGCACCCGGCGACGCGATCTTCAATGAGGCGCTGTTCCTGCGCGGCATCCTGCGCGAGCGCGGTTATGCTTCGGAGATCTACGCGGAGCGGATATCACCCGCGCTGCCGCGCGGCGACGCGCACACCGCCGACGGCTACCGCGCGCGCGCCGACGATGTCCTGATTTTCCATTATTCAATCGGTTCCACGCTCAATGCGCTGGTGCGTTTGCGCGCGCCGCGCCTGCTGTTCATCTATCACAACATCACGCCGCCCGAGTACTTCCGCGGCGTCAACCCGCAGATTGCCGACGGGGCCGAGCATGGCCGCGCTGAACTGCCGACGTTCAAGGAACAGTCCGAGCTGGCGCTGGCCGACTCCGAGTTCAATCGCCTGGAACTGGAAGGGCTGGGCTATCCGCGCACGGCGGTACTTCCGCTGGCGGAGACGCTGTCGCAGCGGGCGACGCCCGATCCGCAGATCATGCATGCGATGCAGGACGGCAGCACCAACGTGCTCTTTGTCGGGCGCGTGGCGCCAAACAAGAAGCAGGATGACCTGCTGCGCTTCCTGTATGCCTTTCGCCAGATCGACCCGCGGGCACGTCTGGTGCTGGTGGGCGCATGGGGCGGCTGCGAGCGCTACCTGGCATCGCTGCGCTCGCTGGCGGCGGCGCTTGGCCTGTCCGCACAGGTCGTGCTGGCCGGGCATGTTGAGGATGCGGCGCTGGTGGCCTACTACCGCAGCGCGCACTTGTTCCTGTGCCTGAGCGAGCACGAAGGCTTTTGCGTACCGCTGGTCGAGGCGATGGCGCTGGGGGTGCCCGTGGCGGCCTACGCGTCGACCGGCGTGCCGTACACGCTGGGCAACGCCGGCGTGCTGGTGCACGCGAAGCGCTGGGACGTGCTGGCGGCGCTGGCGTCGGCGCTGACCCGCGACGAGTCCCTGCGCGCGCGTATCATTGCCGGGCAGTCTGCGCGCGCACGCGACTTCAGCCCGCCGGCCGTGCAGGCTCAATTTGAGGCACAGTTGACCTCGATTGGGTTGTAATCGGTTCCGCATTATAATGCGCACCAGCGTGGACAACGGCTGCAAGCGGGAAGGGTGTGACGATTGTGCAGTATCTAGAAGACACTGAAATATACCAGAATCATTTCGCCAACGACGTGCCATATCCATACCTGGCGATGATCGAGTCGTCGTCGCGCTGCAACTTGCTGTGCATCATGTGCCCGCGCACGGTCGGCAAGAGCCCCAGCAGCGGCACGGAATATGGCGACTTGCCGCTCGAACTGCTGGACAAGGTTGAGAGCCTGTTGCCGCACCTCGACCAGGTGGTGCTGTCGTGGATCGGCGAGCCGCTGCTGAACCGACGCATCGGCGAGATCGTTGACCGCATCAAGCGCTGGCCGATTCACGTGCACATTACGACCAACGGCATGCTGCTGAACGACCACTACGCCGAGCTGGTCGTCAGCAAGCACGTCGATAGCGTGGCGGTGTCGATTGACGGCGCCAGCGACGAGGTCTTCGAGAAGATACGAGCCGGCGGCAGCTTGGAGCGCATCAAGGAGAACATCCGGCGCTTGCAGGACGCCAAGGCGAGTCAGCATGCGTTGGCGCCCTTCCTGCAGATCGCCTTCGTGGCGCAGCCGGATAACGTCGCCGAGTTGCCGGACATGGTGGAGATGGTCAAGTCGGTGGGTGTCCATCAGCTTACCGTCAGCGCCATGGACGACTTTTTGCTGCCGCAGGACCTGAACGTGTCGGAGGCCGGCGCGCTCGGACCAAAGGAGTTCGCCCGGCGCAAGTTCAACGAGATGATGGAGCGGGCGCGCGCCGCCGATGTCAGCATCGGCATCGAGTCGCCGCACCGCTTCTACCACGAGATTGGCGATACTACGTCATACGGCGAGGAGATCGCGCCGGAGTTGTTCAGCAACGACTACACGCGCGACGAGATCGTCGCCAAAGGCTGGCGCAAAGGCTGCAGCGTGCCGTGGGCGCATGTCATCATCGGCGCGAACGGCGAAGTGCACCCCTGCTGCATCTCTCCGACGGTGCTGGGCAATCTGAACGACAATTCAATTGACGAGATCTGGTTCGGGCCGAAGTATCAGTCCTTCCGCAAGGCCCTGAAGTCTGCGCGGCCGCCGCGTGACTGTTTCCAGTGTCGCCGCGCGATATGGAACCCGCCGACACCGCTCGACACGTTGCGCGAGGCGATGGTGGTGGGCGAGCATGAGGTACATGGGCTTGGATGGAGCCACGCGTTCGAGGCGCGCCCCGGTTACAAAGCGCGGCACATGGGGCGCGAGGCGACCGTGTTTCTCAAGAATGGCGGCAGGCGGATGCTGTCACTCACACTCGGCTCGCAGGCGGCGCGCTTCATTCACGGGCGTATCCGGGTCAACGACGTGCCGGTTGGCGTGTTCCGCGTCGGGCCACGCTGGGCGACGTTCTCGTTCGATCTGCCGCAATTCGCCAGTCCGGTGCTCAAGGTCACGCTGACGACCGACCCGCGCAGCCCGCATCTGCTTGTGCATGCCATCCAGACGGAGGACACAACTCGCAGTTGGCGGGTGCCGGCACCCGTTCAAAGCTGGGTCAATCTGCCGCTGGACGTGGCCAGCGTCGGCTGGCAGGCCGGGCGCACCGGCTATGCTATGCTGAAGCCGCACATGAACGGGCGTGGTTTGAAGCGCGGACTGGTGGCAGTGCGGGGCTTGTTGACGCACAAGACGTGATCCATCGAATATACATTACATATTATCAAGCAGTAAGCCCGCGACGGCACTGCACCAATAAAGGTGACATATTATAGATCGGTTCATAGCTTGCGTACGGCTTGCTACCAGCGGTTCGTAGAGCAACAGCTTCTGCCAACCAGTGTACCGGGTGGCAGCCGTGAGCCACAGGTACCATTGATAACTATCGCTTCAACGTGTATTGTATAAACAGAAAACTAAATTACGTTCTGTAGTAGTAGCAGCTTCTCCACGATAAGGGCAAACTCAGCGAAAGCTGAGGACGCAAAGTTACGGGGCCTTAAGTCAACGCGACGATGGCAGCCCGGCTACCGAATGGGGAACAGGCACTTTCCGGTGCTTGTCCCTCCCAGGACCAAACGGGGAGAACTTAGAAACCGGAAGGTGCGTGATGAAAACGAGTCAGATCCGGCTCGATACTTCGTGTGGCGCGGGGGACGTAGCGTCCCGCCGCTTCCCTGTCGCCGTTGCGGTTGGCCTGAGCTTTCTCGGCCTGTTGTTCTTCTCCCTGAGTACGTCCGTCCATGCAATCACCCCCGTTGACCCATTCACGACGCCGGTATTTGACACCGCGTTGACCCATGACGGCGGCCAGCCGTGCGGCGTGGTCTACGGAAGCTCGCCGATGCTCGTCGATCTCGACGGCAATGGCACCCAGGAAATCGTAGTCGGCACACAGACGAACTCCGGTGCTGAAGGAGACTACAGTGCGTGCCTCGTGGTTCTCAATAGTGACGGCACCTTGCGCTGGTCGCGTGTCGCGCCCGGCACCGTCAATTCAACCCCGGCGATCGATGATCTGAACGGCGATGGCTTTAAAGAGATCGTGGTGGGCGTCGGCGCGGGCAGCAACCCGACGACGCCGGGCGGTATCGTGGCCTATGATCGAAACGGCAACCAGCTCTGGTTCTACCGCACGCTCGATCGCAATGGCGACGGCGTTACGGATGGCGTCTGGGCGAGCCCGGCCATCGTCGACCTCAACCACGACGGTCGCAAGCAGGTGGTCGCCGGCGGTTGGGATCTGCGCTTGCACCTGATTGATGGCGTGACGGGGCAGGCTTTCGGCGCGCCGTCCAATAACCTCTGGCCCGCCGAGATGCTGGACACGATCTGGTCATCGCCGGCGATCGCGGATATCGATGGCGATGGCAAGCTGGACTTTATCTTTGGCGGCGACATCTCGGCGAATGGCGCGGCCGGCACCCAGGATGGCGGCCTGCTGCGCGTGATGCACAACGAGCAAGGCATCGGCCCCGCGCACACCACCGGCTTCAATGTGCAGTATGGCAATTTGACCGGCGCGCCGCTCAACATCGGCCACTACGGCCTCTACGTCAACCAGTCGCTGTACTCGAGCCCGGTCGTGGCGGACTACGGCGCCCGCGGCAAGATGATCATCATCGGCTCGGGCTGCGCCTTCCCGGTTGGCACTAACTGCAACGGCACGGGCAATGGCAAGTGGGTGAAGGTATGGTCGGCGTCCGGCCAACTGGTTGCCACGCTGGCGACCGATGCCGAAGTCTTCTCGTCGCCGATCGTGGCGGACGTGAACGGCGACAGCGTCCTCGATATCATCGCGACGACGATGGGCAATGCGACCAATGGCGGCGCGAGCGTCTATGTGTGGAGCGGGCAGCCCGGCTTCCCGCTGCTGTGGAGCATGAAGCCAAAGAACTTCGGCGGCACGCAGGGCATCCTGATCCCGTCGAGCCCGATCGCGTCTGATCTGAATGGCGACGGCCAGGTCGAGATCATTGTCGGTTATGCCGGCGAGATCACGGTCCTGGATCGCAACGGCCGTCAGTTGACCGAGACGACCGGCGCCATTCGCGCCGGCATCCCGACGCTCTGGTTGGGGCGCGCGGCGATCTCGAACTCGGCGGCCGTGGGCGACCTGCAGGGCAACGGCTCGCTGCAGATCGTGGCGGCCGGCAGCTTCTGCCTGGCGACGTGCGATGGTGTGGGGCGCGTGCGCGCGTGGAATGCCACGCTGTTCGCGGCCGGAGCGAACCCGCTGGTCCAGAGCGTCCGCGGTGTCCGCAGCGCGAACTGGCCGCAGTCGGGCATGGCGTGGCCGATGTTCCGGCACGATGTGACGCACCAGGGATACGAAGCGGCGGCGCCGGTCGTACCGCCGCCCAACCTGCCGAACAAGCTCTATCTACCGATCATCCGCAAGTAATCGTACAGCCGGATGAGGTAAACGCAACGGGCAGCCCCGATCGGGGCTGCCCGTTTTGATTTGGGATGCGATGGGCCGGCTATCGTGAGCGCGGCTTGTATTCGTTGAGATTCAATGCGGCATAAAGCCGGTCGCGGGCATCGTCCGGCAGACGCGAAGCGGGTTGGGTACGGTATAGCGTGACGGTCTTGCGCAGCGTGTCGATAACGACCCGGCAGTCCGCGCAGTCGCGCAGGTGCCGCTCGATCTCGGCGCAGACGACCGGCGCCGCGTCGCCATCAAGATAGGCAGACAGGTCGCCAAGTAGATGCCTGCAATCGTGTGCCATGGGTGGGATCAGTTTCGGGACTGGGCAAACTCGCTGAAGTAGCCGGCCAGCCGCTCACGCAGCCAGAGCCGCGCGCGGTGCAGCCTGACTTTCACGACCGCCTCCGAGACGCCCAGCGTCTGCGCTGTTTCCCCGGTACTCAATTCTTCCAATTCGCGCAGCACAAAGACCTCGCGCAGGCGCGGTGCCAACTCGGCGATGGCGCGATCCAGTTCGGCGCGCGCCGCGGCCGACTCATATTCCTGCTCGGGTAAGCAGCACCAGTCGCGCAACTCGACGGGTTGCACGGCGGTGTCGTCGTCGGACGGCTCGTCAACCGGAACCGTTAGCGGCTCCATTCGCCGTATGCGCATCAGCGCCGCGTTGTACGCGATGCGGTACAGCCATGTTTTCAGGCTGGAGCGGCCATCGAACGACTGGATGGCGCGGAAGGCGCTCAGGAGCGCCTCCTGCACGATGTCCTCGGCTTCGTGCTCGTTGCGCATCATGCGCAGGGCGAGCCGATACAGCCCGTTGGCGTGCAGTTCAACGCACAGGGCGCAAGCGGCCTTGTCGCCGGCACGCAGACGTTCAATCAGGGCTTGCTCGGCCGAATCAATATGCGGCGCTGGCATGCCCTGATTATAGCATTGCCTCCGGGCGCTACGGCCCGCTGACGGTCGGGTGGCCGGCTGCTTTCCACTGGCTCAGCCCGCCCGCCAGGCTCGTGACCTGGCTGAACCCGGCCTTCTTCAGGATGTCGCGGCCGGTGGCGCTGCGATTGCCCGAACGGCACACGACGACGACCTCGCGGTCGCGCGGCAGTTCGCGGGCGCGCGCTTCCAACTGCTCCAGCGGGATCAGGGTGGAGCCGGGCACATGGTAGTCGGCCCACTCATCGGGTTGACGCACGTCCAGGATGAATGCGCCGGCAGCCCGTTTGGCGACGGCATCGGCCAGCCCGATCTCGGCGGGGTAGGTCGAAGTAGCCGGCGCGTTCGCGGAAGAAAACGCCCAGACGGCGCCGGCCGCGATGACCAGCACCGCGGCCACCAGCACAGACGCCCAGGGCAGCCAGGAACGCTGCGCTGCTTTGCGATGATTCGTCTTTGACATCTCAAATTCTCGATGATGAACAAAATGCCAGCCGATCGGAGCTTATCAAAACCTGTCGACAGCATGGAGTGCGGGCGCACGGCCCGTTTAGCGACGGAACCCTCAGGTGCCGCCGGTCGAGCAGGCGGCCTCGGGCGCGGAAGCGAAGCTGCCGCCGGACACTTTGGCGGCGAACATTGATAGCTGCTTCTTGATGCTGCCGCTACCGCACGACGGGCACACCACTTCCGACACGGCGTCGGCGCTGCGCACCAGTTTGTCGAACGGCTGATGGCAGACGTTGCAGGTGAAGGCGTACATGGGCATGGTGGCTACTCCCGCAGCGCGTTCGCCACGCGCTCCAGCCGCGCGCGGGCTTCGGCGGCGATCGGTTCGAGCGCCGGGTTCGCGACGAAGCCAAGCATGGTGATCGGATCCACCAGCGATACGTCCACACCGCTCTCGGTCTGGGCCACCGTCACGTTGCACGGCAGCAGCAAGCCAACTTCGGGCGCAGCGCTCAGGGCGCGGTGGGCGAGGGGTGGGTTGCACGCGCCGAGAATCTTGTACGGCCGAAAGTCGATATTGAGCTTCTGTTTGAACGTGGCTTTGACGTCGATCTCGGTCAGCACGCCAAATCCTTCGGTCTTGAGCGCGCTGGTGACGCGGTTGACGGCTTCATCAAACGTCGAATTGAGGTGCACATGCAGTCCAAGCGGTGTGGCGTTCATAGTTTGGCTCCCTGTAATGTTGGTCTGTATTTGTTTACCGCGTCTGCCGACGCATATTCGTTGGTGTTGCCGCGTGTCCGGCCTGGTCGGCCGCTCGATGGCCGCATGCGCGATGCTGCTGGCACGGCTCGTATTGAATTCTCACTTGAAGCATGCCGAGCGCGCCTCGCCCCCTCAGCCCCTGGCCCCTGCTCCCCCGCAACGCGGGGGAGCAGGGGAATCACTCTTGGGGATTGGCGCGGCGGCGAAGCCGCCGCGCCAATCCCCTATGTTTTTCGCCCCTCCCCGCGAAAGCGGGGAGGGGTTGGGGGTGGGGTTGATGGGTACAAGCGAGTTCGCCCGGGGCGCCATCCCGCGCAAGCGTGCAGG
The DNA here is from genome assembly GCA_016235055.1 of Chloroflexota bacterium. Classification (NCBI taxonomy): domain Bacteria; kingdom Bacillati; phylum Chloroflexota; species Chloroflexota bacterium. Next base: position 44,769 of record JACRMK010000050.1, read on the forward strand.
GCGCTCATGCGATTTACGCCCAAACTGAGTAGAACGGGTTGCATACTCACGACGACTACCCGGTAATACTCACGACGACTACCCGGTAAACAAGTACGTTGGTCTGTTACATTAGATGCCGTCCGTTCGAAAAGGTTACAATGCAGTAATAGTGCGTATATAGATGATTGGGCAGCGGCTGAATTGCATGTATAATCGCTGCGTGGTGGACATGAATGTCGGTTGTCAATCGCGTTCCAGCACGAGCTGACACTCAGGGCTCGATGCGCATTCTGCATGTGGTGCACCAGTTCGCTCCGCATCATGTCGGCGGAACCGAGATCTACACACAGGCGCTGGCGCGCGCACAAGCCGCCGCGGGCCACGCGGTCGCGGTCTTCACACGGGTGCGATCAGAAGGGCGTAAGCAGTTGTCGGTGCAAGCTGAGGGCGATCTAACCGTTTATCGGTTCTTCGAGCCTGAACCGAGCGGCGCACCCGCGCAGTTTCGAGACTCCTATCAAAACGAAGCAGTGCTGTCGGCGTTCCGTAGGGTGGCGGCAGAGTATGCGCCGGATCTGGTGCACATCCAGCACTTGAAGGGGATGCACCATGCCATTCCACGAGAGGCGAACGCGCCCGTACTCACCACTCTGCACGACTACTGGTATTTCTGCGGCAACGCCCAGTTGCTGCGTCCGCACAGCACGGTTTGCAGTGGTCCTCGGTTATGGCTGAACTGTGTGGACTGCGCGGCGCACCGGGCGAAGTCGGCGCTGTGGTGGGGAGTTGCGCCAGCGGTCGCCGGGCTATTTGCGCACCGGGCGGCCTGCCTGGCTGGCGCACTGCGGGCGGCTCGCCGGATTATCGCGCCGTCGCAATTCGTGTATGATGTGTACGCTCAGCGTTTCGCGCTGGGGGAACGTTTGCGCCTGATCGAGCATGGCATTGAGCCGTTGCCTGATGTGCCACGCGTGCCGGCACCCGATACCCGACTGCGGATTCTATACGCCGGCGGGTTGACGCCACAGAAGGGCGTACACATCCTTATCGAAGCGTTTCGCCGCATGCCACCGGGGACTGCAACGCTGGACATTTGCGGCGATGAGCGTGCCGATGCGCCGTATGTCGCGCAACTCAAGAAGCTGGCGGATGGGTTGCCGGTGCGATTTCACGGCGCGCTCGACCGCGCCGAATTGGCCGCGCAGATGGCCGCGTGCGATGTCGTCGCGATTCCGTCGCTCTGGCCGGAGACGGCGTCCCTGATTGCGATGGAAGCGCGCGCGGCCGGCCTGCCGATCATGGCGTCGGATATCGGCGCGCTGCGCGAGCGGGTGCGCTCGGCGGCTGACGGCTGGTTGGTGCCGCCGGGGGACGTGGGGGAGTGGGCGGAGGCGCTAAATCAGGTTGCTCGTAATACGAAGGCTTTGCGCACTGCGCGGCCAAGCGCGGTTGATAGCATAGACCAGCACCGCATGCGCCTGGATGCCGTGTATCAAGCGATGCGTGCGAAATTGCTCGCGAAGCCCGCGCTTCGGTAGAACGGCGTTCCCCCTGAGACATCCGGTGGGCCATCGGTCAGCCGATCGACTGCGCCGACGCGACTGTACGGCTTTCCGGGATGCGCGTGTGCCGATTCGGCGCACTTCAGCGTTCAGCCGTCCTGACCTATAATAGGCTGCAATGGTAGCGCTGCGTTGCGCCGGCATCACCGCGCGCCCGGCGCTGCAAGGTCTGGTATTCAGGCGGACAGATTGATTAGCGTCGTTATTCCGATGTACAACGAGGAAGCCGCGATTGAGCACGATCTCAATGTGATCGCGGACACCATGCGCTCGCTGGGCGAGCCGTATGAGATCGTCGTGGTGGACGACGGTTCGCAGGACCGGTCAGCTGAGATTGTGGCTGCGCTGCAGTGGGTGCGCATGCTCAAGCACCCCTACAATCGTGGCACCGGTGCAGCATTGATCACCGGGATTCGCGCGGCGCAAGGCGAGGTCATCGTCATGACCGACGGCGACGGCACCTATCCGAACCAGGACATCCCGCGCCTGCTGACCTTTCTGGGCGAGTACGATATGGTCATCGGCGCACGCACCTCGGAGCAGGGCACGCTCAAGGCGCTGCGGGTGCCGGCCAAGGCGTTTATCCGCTGGCTGGCCAGCTATCTGACCGGCGTCAAAATACCGGATCTGAATTCCGGATTGCGCGTCTTCCGGCGCGCAGAAGCCATGCGTTTCTTCCAGATCCTGCCGTTTGGCCACTCGTGGGTCAGCACGATTACGATGGCCTATCTTTCGAGCGGCCTCACGATCAAGTTTGCGCCGATCGAGTATTATCCGCGCAAGGGGCGCTCGAAGTTTCATCCGGTGAGCGATACTTACAACTACCTGACGCTCGTGGTGCGCGCGACCATGTATTTTGATCCACTGAAAGTATTGCTTCCCATTTCCCTTGCATTCCTTATTCTTGGTTTGGCCAAAGCTTTCCGCGACATATTTGTGTATGGTGGTAATGTCTTCTACATACCTGGTTCGACTTTGGCCATTGTGTTCACTGGCCTACAACTGGCTGCTGTAGGGTTACTCGCGGACTTGATCGTGAGGCGTAGCGTTCCGTTGGGGAGTGCCTACCGAGAAGACAACGGACCGGCGAGCAGAGTAGCCAATCATGTACCACAAGAACCTGACAGCGGGCTTGACCGATAACGCACGTGGGGTTCGTGATTTTTGAGACGATTTGGAGCTTGCAAAGCACCGTCCATGCAGGTATTCTTCATAACGCGCAAATATCCCCCTTCCATTGGGGGGATGGAGGCGTTTTCGTATTACCTATTTAGTTCGCTCCGAAAGTTCATCGATGTTCGCCTTATCGGGGGATCTTATCCATGGTGGGCGCTTCCTTACCTTAGTTCATCTGCGCTGTATCAGGTCTTGAGGCACAATCTCGCGCAGTTTGCCAGCGACCAGCACGCGGTTATACATTGTGCAGATGCTGCATTGGCTCCTTTGGCTTCAACGCTTTCAAGGTTTTCCAATGCTAAGGCAATTGTCACAGCTCATGGGCTAGATGTTACGCATGCGGGCCACATGTACCGGCACCTGGTTGTATCCCATCTCCGAAGAATCGATGGAGTCGCGTGTGACAGTGAATATACTAGTCGGCTAAGCCTCTCTGCTGGCGTTCGCCCGTCACGGGTGAGGGTGATTCAACTTGCCGTTGACACGTCGATGTATATGCCGATGTCGCGTGACAAGTCGCTCCTGCTACTGGAAGATTTGAGGTTGCCATCCTTGTCTGAGCGTGTCGTTATTATGACTGTCGGCCGCCTGGTGCCGCGAAAGGGGGTGCTGTGGTTCATCGAAAACGTAATGCCGGTCTTAGCGGCGCGACTCCCCAGCGTGTTGTACATCGTGGTTGGTGAAGGAAGTAATGCGCTACCTGCACAGCGTGCTATCTTGCGTCTGGGGCTTTCCAAACAGGTCATAATGCTGGGTGGACAAGATCTTGAATCAATTCGAGCCATTTCATCATGGGCAACGGCTTTTATTGCGCCCAACATCAAGTGCGAGTCCGATCCAGAGGGCTTTGGACTTGTTACGCTTGAGGCTCGGGCGCTGGGCCTACCGGTCATTGCATCCGAAGTCGACGGACTTGGCGAGTCAATCCTTAATGGCAAAGATGGGCTACTCGCCGGGACTGGAGATGTTAATTCTTTCTTAGAGGCAATCGAGTATTTGATTGCGAATCGCGACCGTCTGTGGCCGGCCAGTGACATTCGTGAACGCATGCTTCGTGAGTTCAGCTGGGACAAGGTTGCACGCACCTATGTTCAGTTTTACCACGATGTTCAAGCTGGCACAGTCTGAGTCCGAGATAGGGCGAAGCTTGGTTACTGACATGTCCCTTCTCCAATCAGCAAACTCGAGGCCACAAACTGGCGCAAGTGCCGACATTCGCTTCTCAGTTGTGATTCCGATCTTAAACTCACCAGTCATTGCTGACGTGATTCGGGCGCTGATGTCCCAGACTATAGGTTTTGATCTGTTTGAGGTGGTCATCGTTGGTCGTGACGATGCGGGACTTGTCAGAGAAAATCCCAATGTGCGCTTTGTTGCTACACCGCATCCCGTGTCACCAGCTGCGGCACGAAACATCGGTATCAGGCAAACACATGGTCCACTCGTCGTGATGCTAGACTCAGATGCGATTCCGGCAAGGGACTGGCTCGAACGGATAGGGAAGTGGTTTGACAACCCCCATACCAATGCGGTTGGCAGTGGTGTCGATTTGGTGACGCCGCACAACTATTGGATGATGAGCGACCATATAAGCTCCTTCCACGAATACCTAACGTCGGCAAAGGAGGGGTTGCGGAAACAGCTTCCAACGATAGGGTTAGCCTTAAGAAGGTCGTTGCTCGCTGACGTGGGCCTATTTGATGAGAGGTTTCCCGCCGCAAGTGGAGAAGATTCCGATTTGACTACGCGCATTAGGCGCCACGGCGCCCAACTGCGCTTTGATCCTGATCTTCGAGTTCTGCATGCCCCTTCGCGCGTAACTTGTCAATCGGTAGTTCGGCATTCCTACCAGTCTGGTCGGTTTTCGATCAAAGCGGATCGGCGCTGGGATTCGTTTCTTAAGACGCCGCTACCCCTTCAGCATGCCTCATTGCTGATTGTGTGCTCACCGCTAATTGCACTCGTTTCGACATTGCGGATCTACCTGGATGATCGAGCACTCTGGACGAATTGGTATCTTGCCCCGATTGTTTTTCTGCTCAAACTGATTTGGTGCTTTGGGGCAGCCGAGAATAGGAGAAGGCAGTGAGGGTTGGTATCCTTGGTGCCGGTATCGCCGGTCTATCTTGTGCCTGGCTTCTAAAACAGCGTGGTATTGATTCCGTCGTTTTTGAGCGCCGTGATTTTGTAGGCGGCTTGGCGCGAAGCTTCGAATGGCAGGGCTTCAATTGTGATTTTGCCAGCCATCGTCTGTTCACTCTCGATGAGGCACTCCTTCGACAGTTGATTTCACTCGTCCCAATGGGAAGGCATGTGCGCCGAAGCAGCATCTTCCTGCGAGGCAAGTGGATGGGTGATCCGATTAGCGTGCTGGAAATCGGTAGGCGATTTAGCCCGGTTATCACGGGGCGACTTGCTTGGAGCTACCTCGTCCGGCAGAAAAATGAACGCCCACGCTCCTTTAATGACTATGTTGACGCGCTTTATGGGCGCGCGATGAATGAATTCGCCTTCAAGTCATATACCGAGCGTCTATTCGGCATTCCCGGAGACGATATCGATGTAGAGTGGGCAAGGAACAAGATTCGCTTGGCAGGCTTCGCGGATGTGCTGAGAGAAAATTCAAAAAAGAAATTCTCCTATTTCTATTATCCGCTTCACGGCGGCTATGGCGCAATAGCGCGAGCACTTGGTAGTGCCATAGCCTCTCAGGTGCGACTCAACACACGGGTGACAGCACTTGAGACAGACGGTAACCGCATTACAGCGGTAATCTCAAAACACGGGCATGAAATTCGCCGAGATGAGTTTGATATTGTGATATCTACGATGCCCATGACAATTCTTGGACGGATGCTGGGGCGGCGCGTCCCGTTGAGTTTCCGTCCCGTTCACACGGTTTATTTGCACATCCGCAAGGCATATGCATCTGATAATCACTGGGTATATTTCATGGATCCCGGCTATATTGTCAACCGGATGGTTGAATTCAAGAACATGAGTCCGTTCGATTGCCCGCCTGATAGCAGCGTGCTGTGCGCTGAAGTTACGGCGACATCGTACGACATCACTACCCGTGTAGTAGACGACCTGGTGCGGTCGCGCTTTCTTTCGTCGGGCGATGTTGTCGACACGATGGAAATGGTGGAGCCTTTTGGGTATCCGGTCTACTCGCGTGCATACCAACAGACGGTCACAGATACGCGCGTCTTGTTTGCGCGTTATCAAAACCTGTTCCTGATAGGCCGTAGTGCGGAATTTGAGCATAAGGAGGTCGATGACAACTTCGCAACAGCTCTCTCTGTAACAAAGCAGATCGCTGATCAAGCCGAACCCCTCCAGTTGTCCAGCCCAGAGGTACAATTCCAGGTGGATACCGAATCCAACCCCGAAATCTACGTGGTAATTCTCGCGTTCAACAACGTACATGACACAATTGAGTGTATCGAGTCTGTTAAACGGCAGGTCGGCGTGGCGATGCGCATTGTGGTCGTGGATAACGGCAGCACAGATGACACGCCGCAGACCTTGCGAGAGCGTTTCGCGGAAATAAGCGTTCTGGAAACGGGCAGGAATCTCGGAGTGCCATGGGGATACAACTATGGATTTGTAGCCGCTCTGAGGAGTGGTGCAGAGTATATCCTCATGCTAAACAATGATACGGTCTTGGCTCCGGATGCTGCGGCACATTTATTGCAGTCAATGCGCGACAATCCAAGAGCTGCCATAGCGATGCCCAAAGTGGTCTATTATGATGCGCCCAATATGATCTGGGCAGCGGGTGCGCGCCGCCGCCTGTTTCCACCGGCTATAGTCTCAATTGGAAATGGACTTGATGCCAATACGAAGTTGGCAGAACCTCAGAATATTGAATACGCCATTTCGTGTGCACTGCTTATTCATCGACGGGCCTTTGAAGCAGCCGGGCTATTTGATCCGGGTTATTTCTTCTACTTTGATGACTGGGATTTCTCGCAGCGTGTGCGTGCACATGGTCTCGACATACGGTTTGTCCCTAAAGCACACATCGCGCATAAGATTTCGCGTTCAACGAAACGGTCAGGCCATATGCAATCCTTCTACCAGGTATATGGTGAAAGTGCGACGCGCTTCTATCGGCGGCATGGTAGCCCGGTAATGATCTCTTTGCCTCTTCATATTGCGTACATAATGGGGCGCGAAATCATAAGGGGTAATTGGCGTTGGGTGGGAGCGTTTGCAGTCGGAGTTCGCTTGGGCTTAAATAAGCCCCTCGGTGCAATTCCTACTCTAGCGGATGCCCAAGTGCCCCAGAGTGAGATCTTGTTCGATACAACTGAACGCGGGGTCTAATCCGAGTAATCGCATTAAATGGTCGGCTATCTCGGCATGGATTGATGCCCATGTTGATGGGTCAAGAATAACGGTGGCTATTCACCTACGACAATGGGGCAACCAAAGTTCGAATCCAGTGCTTGCTGCAACTGTGGCACTTCGGAGTTTCTTGAAGTGATGACCGGGCCTGATCGGATGCACGGCTTGCCTGGAATGTTTCGTCACGTGGAATGCAGAACGTGTGGTTGGATTCGGCAGGAACCACGACTAATCGCGGCTGATCTTTCAGCATATTACCCGTCAGAGTATCTTTCTTATCGCAAAGCGCCTCAGGGCGATCGCCACATATTGCGCCAAGTGATCGATCGCTATGGATTGATCAAACGGCGTAGAGCAATCGAACGCTATGTGCGTAATGGGAGATTGCTGGAAGTTGGCTGTGGGACGGGCTTGTTTCTCGACGAAATGCGCAGTTGTGGCTGGAATGTGTCCGGCGTCGAGCCGAGTCTGCATGCATCGGCATATGCGCGTGAAAGTTTGGGCCTCAATGTCTTCTCGGGATCACTAGAACAGTTTGATCTGAGCGGAAGATCATTTGACGTAATTTGCATGTGGGACGTTCTTGAGCATTTGCCCGATCCCGCAAAGGCTTTAGTGCGGCTTGCAGCATCACTTGACCCGGGCGGGCTTCTGGTCTTCAGTGTTCCCAATCTTGAGGGAATCGAACGCCGTCTATTCAAGAGTTACTGGGCGGGTTGGGATCTACCGCGGCATTTGTATCTAGTGCCTCGGAGAGCTCTGGCTGATTTGCTCTACCAGAATGGCCTAACAGTTGTTCGTCAAAACGCCGTTGCGGGAAGCTACCAAATGCTTCTAGTGAGTGTGAAATGGTACCTGCGCGATTATTGCGGTGTTCGACCGGCGGTTGTTCAATCTGTCCTTCGAGGATTGCGATCCTCGCCGTTCCAGTTGGCGGTAGCTCCCTTAGTATACTGTCTTGATGCACTGAATATGTCTTCGACTACAACATATTTCGCCATTCGTGAGTTACGGTGTTGATCCGTCAGATTAGCGAAAAGTGGGCGCCGTTTCTGCTGGCAATGGCCCGCGGCGTGGGATGGGTACTGACTGGTGCCTCACTGTTGCTAATTGTGTTGCAGAGCTCACGCGACTTCTCATCCTTCCCTTGGGCGACCTATTTGGTGGCGGTAGCATCAAGTACTGTACTGTATGGGATGTCGTTCGGCCTGCAGGTTTCTGTCTGGAGTTTGCTGGCGCGAGGAATTCTTCACCGAAGAACGGATTGGACCGATGTCGCAATATACGGGACCAGCAATGTCCTTCGCCGTGCGCCAGGTGCTGTCTGGTATCTATTAGAACGTGTAAAGCATTATGAGAAACATGAAATCAATGCGGCGCAAACTTTGACGGCGAGTGGTGCCGAATGGGTACTACTTGTTGGTGCCTCCGTCACTGTATACGCTTTCGTAACTTCAGGTCCGTTGACCGTTGCTTCCTTTTTCGCGTGTGAGCTGGCAGTAGTTGTTGGCTGCATCTGGCTCAATAGAGTGGTTGAGAGCGGAATTTACCATACAGGCGTTCAGCTTATCATGCGGTGCGCGGCTCCACAGTATGCGAAGCTTCAGGCGTTTGTGCGCCTGCTTCCCCATTTGCTTCTTGCACTTACTATTTATCAGTTCTGTGTCTTTCTTGGAGCTGTCAAAGTCTATTTGCTGATAAAGGCTGGGAACCCTGAAATTGCTGTTTCATTGAGTGATGCAACTCAGCTTTGGTCGCTAACAGTTCTCTTCTCAAGTCTCACATCGCCAATACTGCCCGTCAATCTAGGTGTAAGGGATATCAGCATAACTGCTCTCACGATGAAGTTTCTGCCTCTCGACTCGGCTATCTTTCTTGCAGCGACAGTGAGGGTTTTGTTTGTGAGCTGCGATATTGTGTATAGTTTTATAATAATAGCACTTGCCAAGGTCTTTGGTGCTCGTCCTGAGGTGATTGAATCCTCTGCAATTGGCTTGACCCAAATTGAAATTGACAGGCAGCATTCCAAATTCGATGACATGAATATTGAAAATAGGTAATTGCTACTGTTTGTTCGGGCCAATTCGTGCGTACCTTATAAGCAATTGATAATGTTGAAACTAGATTCGAACTGCCTCGTTATGAGTACAGCTAATAATCAGTGAAATTAATCACATGTTTTCGAGTCTTTCCGAGAGAACCATCTACGTAATACATTCGGGTAATTGACCGCAAGGTAGATCTTCCTATACTGAATAATGGTTGTTGGTCGGATTCTTACTGCTTTTCAGAGAAACATGAATTACAAGCTCCTAGCAGTTTGTCGGAGAGAACTGCATCTTGTGGTCTCAATGGCGAAAACAAGCCCCGAACCACAAGATGCGGTCATTAGGATTGTCTCTCCGACAAACTGCTAGCAGTGACTTTCCCATGAAGAGCGGCGTGTTCTGTTCCCAAACTACTGCACATGCTGGTCTAACTATCGCATTCTACAGAGGAGTCCACACCAAATGAAACAATACCAGTTCGTTCTGGCTATCGTCATTTCAAGCTTCCTGCTTCTTGGAGCAGGTCTGGCAGTGGCGCAGGGTCCCCAGCCCCAATCGGTTCCAGGACCGACCGGGAGTTTTGTATCTGCGTTTACGATCCAAAACCTTGGTAGTAGCGTGGCTTCATGTGTGTATCAGTTCTACAATGCGTCGGGGGTATCAGTATATACAAGTGCAGCTTTTACCGTTTCAGTTGATGGCAGTAAGTTCACCTATGTGCCAAATATAGCCGGGTTGGCCGTTGGCCAATATGCAGGTGTGGTGAGTTGCGATCAGCAGGTTGCTGCAGTTGTTAATCAGAGCAATGGTAGTGGTGTGGGCAGTAGTGCAGGATCCTACGGTGGCGTTGATAGCTCGAAGGTGGGGAACATCTGGTATGTTCCTGGAGCCTATAACAACTACTACAGCTACTACACCAACATGGTAGTTCAGAATGTCTCTGCTTCTGCAGTCAACATTTCCGTTCTGATTTATGCTCCGGGTGGTGGGGCGCCGGTGGCGACACAGCAAGCAACAAACGTACAGCCTAATGGGTTTGCCAATTTCGAACAGTCAGGGCTGGCTGGTATGTTTGGCAATGTGCCCTATTCTGCGCTGATTACGTCGACTGGCAATGTGGCTGTTGAAGTGAACAGCTTTGGTTCCGGTGCTACGGCAGGTCAGCTCTACTCGTACACGCCGTTTGCGAGCGGCTCGCAAGCCGCCTATGCGCCAGTCATCATGAAGAACTACTATGGCAATAACACAGCGCTTACGGTGCAAAATATCGGTGCTTCATCAACGGTAATTACCATCACCTATTCCGCAATTCCAACCAAGACGGTTGTGACGGTTGCCGGAAGTTCGTCGTATCTGGCCTACACTCCAAATGTGCCTGGTCTGCCTGTTGGCACTTTGACATCGGCCAAGATTGAGAGTGCCAGTCAGCCGATTGTGGCCCAGGTAAACGAGTCATCAGCGTCCACCAATCGTGCCGCGTCGTATTCGGCATTCGCTTCCGGTACGACGAAAGTACGTGCTCCCATTGTCTTGAAGCGCTACTTCGCCTATAACACAAGTATCACGTGCCAGAATGTTGGCAACGCTCCGACAGATATGACCATAGCATTCGCGGGTATTGCGACAACTTCGTCGGCGAGCGCTGTGCCGTCGGGAGGCAACGCGCTGTTCTATCAACCAAATCAGGTGCAGTTGGGCAACGGCTACAACGGTTCGGCTACGATTACGAGTACCGGACAGCCAATCGTATGTGTTATCAATGAAGATCAGAACGAAGCTCCAGACTCGACCCAGTCGAAAGATCAGTTGTACGCCTACGAAGGTATCAACCAGTAGATTCTCCGGCGAATAGAGAATGGGCCGCGACGTAAGTTTCGGCCCATTTTGTTATTGAACAATCGGCCCAAGTTCTTGATATCGGGACGTGCCGAACACCGCACCCAGGAGTAGTCCCAATTATTACAAAGACTGCATTATTGTTGCTGGTCATGCTAGTGACAGCATGCGAAGCGCCGCAGGTGATACAGAGCAAGGACAACCAGCCTTCTATTTTGGCGCAAGCAGTGGCCTCTACGCCACAACCTGGCAATGGGCACATCATTGGGAGGCTCATCAGCTTGGATCAGAATCGCTCCATGACCGGGATGGGGGTTTATTTTGGGCAGACGGTGTCGTCTGGTACTGGCTCGGATTTTCTGGTGACAGTAGATCCGCAGACATCACCCCGAGCCATACTTGATTCTGATGGCAAGTTTGCTGCAATAAACGTTCCCGCCGGCAGCTACGTTCTAATACTGTGGTTGCCGCACGATTCCAGATTCGTTCCTGACCAATCAGATATGAGCAAGCAACTTGTGGTGACAGTGGTTGCTGACAAGCTTAATGACCTTGGGGTACTTAAAGTTAACTTGCCAAAGTAGAATGCCCGTAGCGCATTGTGTGATTTCGTTTGGTTTCATTTTGGGTCTTCGTTTCCTGCAGATTCACTCCCTCCCCCTCTGGGTCGACTCCGTCCACCACGCTGCCATCGCGCGGCTGATCCTCGCGCAGGGTGGCCTGCCGGAGTCGTACAGGCCGTTTGCCGAGGCTGACCAGGTCTACTATCACCTCGGCTATCATGTCGCCGTGGCAGTGCTGGCGCGCCTGTCGGGCTTCAGCGTGGAGCAGACGATGCTCTGGTTTGGCCAGGCGTTGAACGCGCTGGCGTGCTTCACACTGTACCCGCTCGCCGCCGCGTGGACCGGGCGCCGCAGCGCGGCGCTGCTCGCGGTTGTCGTGCCCGGTACGCTGTCGCTGATGCCGGCGTACTACGTGACGTGGGGGCGCTATACGCAACTGGCGGCGCTCGTGCTGCTGCCGCTGGCGATGCTGGCCTACCAGCGTGCGGCCGAGCAGGGCCGCCGGATCGATCTGCTGGCGGCGGCGATCGCGGCCGGGCTGCTCTTCTGGGTCCACTATCGGGTTACCTTCTTCTTCGCGACGTTCGTCGCGGCATACCTCCTGCTGCACTCACTCACGGCTGGCGATATGCGCAAGGCTGTTGCTCTGTTACGACGTACGGCCGCCGTGGCGGCGGGTGCGCTGCTCTTGGCCGCGCCGTGGCTCTGGCGGCTCTGGACGACCATCCTGCAACCACTTGACACGCTGGCGGTGCGCTTTGCCGGCAACGACGACTACAACGCCGTGCCGTTCGATCTGTTTGAGCGCCCCGGTATGACCTGGCTGATCGTGGCCGCGGGCGTCGGCGCGCTGATCGCGCTATGGCGCGGTGGTCGCTTCCGCCGGTACAGCGCGCTCGTGCTGCTGTGGGTCGCCATCACGGCGGTCGCGCTGAACCCCGGCGTTTTCGGCGCGCGACCAACTTGGATCGTCAACAACTTTTCGGCCGCGATTGCGCTCTACGTCCCCGAGGCGCTGCTGATCGCGCTCGGCTTGGCCGCGCTCGCCGATGCCGTGCCACGGATGCGCACCGGCAGAGCCGAGACAGTCATGCAGGCGGCGGTGGTCGTGCTGGCGCTGGTGACCGCGCCTGCCATGATCGATATCGTCAATCCGGTTACGGTGCTGGCCGAGCAGTCTGACGTGGATGCGATGGCGTGGATCCGCCATAATACGCCGCCCGACGCTGTGTTTGCGGTCAACGAGCGCCGCTGGCAGGGGCAGACGTATATGGGGTCCGACGGCGGCTACTGGATCACCAACCTGACCGGCCGCCGCACGACGATGCCGATTGTGTTCTACACGCAAGGGACGCCAGAGTACGTCGCACGCGTTAATACGTTAGCGCGGCAGATCGAGGCGGGGCCGGACCCCGACGATCCGCCCTGGCTGGCCGCGCTGCGCGACTGGGGCGTGACGCACGTGTATATCGGCGTCAAAGGCGGCGCGCTGCCGCTCGACCGCTTCGAGGCCAGCCCGCATTACCGGCAGGTGTATGCGGCCGGCGGCGTGCACATTTTCACCGTGCAGCCGTGACCGCATCGGGTGGTGACGCGAACGGCGCCGGAACCCTGCTATACTTATGTGCGGGCGGAGTGGCAGACGGCAGTTGACGCCGGTGATTATTGAGGAGGGGGCGAAATGAGCGGAACCTACGCTGACCCGGATACGCTGGTCAGCACCGAGTGGTTGGCGGCGCACCTCGACGACCCGCGCGTGCGTGTCATCGAGATCGACCGCACGCGCACGGCGTATGAGAGCGGGCACATACCTGGCGCGGTCTTCTGGTCTGCATATGACGATGTGATGGCGCCCGACCGGCGCGTGGACCTCAACCCGCAAACGGCGGCGGCGCTGTTCGAGCGTTCGGGCATTGGCAGCGATACGACCGTCGTCTTCTACAGCGCGACGCACTCGGCCAACGGACTTGGCTTCTGGTACATGAAGCTGTTCGGCCATCGCGATGTGCGTTTGCTCAACGGCAGCCGCCAGAAATGGGTTTCGGAAGGGCGGCCGCTCACGACGGCGCTTCCGGCGGTCGTACCGACCCGCCATGTCGCGACTGCGCCGGATCTGGATATCCTGGCGGTGCGCGAGCAGGTGGTCGAGTCGATCGGCGCGGACGGTCATCTGGTCGTGGACACGCGGCGCACCGAAGAACACAGCGGCCAGTGGTTTGGCTCGAAGCCGCCCGAAGGCACGGAGCGCGCGGGTCGCATTCCCGGCGCTACGCACGCGCACTACGAAGACGCGCTGAACGCAGACGGCACCTTCAAGGGCGCCGACGAACTCCGCGCGCTGTACACCGCATGCGGCATCACGCCCGACGCGACGATCACCACGTACTGCGCGGGCGGCTGGCGCGCCGGCCATACCTGGTTTGTGCTCAAGTATTTGCTCGGATACCCCAACGTGCGCAATTACCAGGCGTCATGGTATGAATGGGGCAACCGGCCCGACACGCCGATCGAGGCCGAACGACGCGCCGGGGGCATAACATAACAATCTCGCTGAGGATAGGCTGACACCATGACCGTTCATCAATTCACCCCCGACCGCTATTACACGACGATTGGCTGGCATGCGCCGGTACTGCACATTGCAGACGGCGACACGGTAGTCACGCGCTGCGTGGATGCGCGCGGCATGGACCACACCAATTCGCAGGTGACGCCGCGCGGCAACCCGCAAACGGGGCCGTTCTTCGTGGAAGGCGCCGAGCCGGGCGACACGCTGGCCATGCGCATCGAGCGCGTCACGCCGAGCCGCCGGCGCGGCTTCACGCGCTCGACGGTGGCGCCGAACGTGCTCGACCCGGAGTTTGTGCAGCAGATGCCGCCCGACATCGAAGTGGACTGGTACGTGGATTTTGAGCAGCAGACGGTGACGCTCGCGGAGCCGGCGGGCGCGCTGGGGCGGCTGTCGCTGCCGCTCGATCCGATGCTCGGCTGCTTCGGCGTGGCGCCGGCTGGCGGGCAGGCGATCTCGACCGCCACCTCGGGGCCGCACGGCGGCAACATGGACTATCGCGGCTTCCGGCCCGGTGTCACCGTCTACTTCCCAGTCAGCGCACCCGGCGCGCTACTGCACCTCGGCGACGCGCATGCGATCCAGGGCGATGGGGAGATCGTCGGCACCGGCGTGGAAATCTCCAGCGAGGTGCAGTTCAGCGTGCGCCTGCTCAAAGGCAAACGCATCAATTGGCCGCGCGGCGAGAACGACGAGCACATCTTCACGGTCGGCAATGCGCGCCCGCTCGACCAGTGCATTCAGCACGCGACGACCGAGATGCTGAGCTGGCTGACGACCGACTACGGCCTCGATCTGCGCAGCGCGAGTATCCTGCTGGGTCAGTGCGTGCAGTACGACATGGGCAACGTCTTCGATCCGGCGTACACGATGGTGTGCAAGTTGGCGAAGCGCTTCCTGCCGCCGGCCCGCTAGTCGGCTACCACTGCTCCCAGTGCACCACGTCGTCGACGGCGCGCCGCCCGCCCCGGCGGGCCGGCGCTGGTTTACTGTCGGCAGGGTAGCCGAACGACAGAAAAACGTAGGTGTGTTGATCGGCGGGCAGACCCAGCAGCGCTCGCACTTTATCCGGCTCGTAGATTGAACCGATGCACGAGCCTACGCCAAGTTCCCACGCCGCCAACTGCATATACGCGGCGGCTTGCCCCACGTCGAACGGGATCGACCAGCGGGTGGCCGGGTCCGGCGAGGCGAGCACGACGCCGAACGCCGCGCCGGCCAGGTGCGACGCGAAGGTGCCCGTCTGCGATAACTCCTTCATGCGCTCTCGGTCACGCACGACGACGAAATGCCAGGGCTGCGTGTTCTTGCTGCTCTGCGCGCGGCGTCCAGCGTCGACGATCTGCCGGATGAGGTCGTCCGGCACCGGCGTCGCCGCGAACTGCCGTGTGGCGCGCTTGGTGCGGATCGCTTCCGTAACGTGCATGGATAGCCTCCCTTTCAGGTACTCAGTGTGACTTCGCCAGCGTGGCAGGTGACGGGCGTGCCATCCGGGCAGCGAACGACCAGCGCGCCGTCCGGCTCCACGGTTTCGGCGACGCCTTCAATCAGTTCGTCACCAGCACGGATGTGAACCATCTGGCCCAGCGTTACGATGCGCGCCGCCCAACGGTCTCGCAGCGACAGTCCCGCCTCCAGTTGGCCATAATACTCATCAACAGCTTCAACGAACGCGCGCAGCAGTGCAGCGGCATCCACAGTGCGTCCGAGCGCGGCACAGATCGATGTGGCCTGCGGCAGGTCGGCGGGCGGGTCGGCATTCACATTCAGCCCGATGCCTAGAATTAGGAACGTGCCGTCCACTTCGGCCAGCATACCCGCCACTTTGCGCCCGCCGATCAGTACATCATTTGGCCACTTGATGCCGACCTTGGCGATCCCCAGCGCGTCCAGCAACTCGACCAGTGCCAGCGATGCCGCCATCATGACCGCAGGCCACTCGGCCACCGGTCGCGACGGTCGAAGGACGAACGACAGATACAGGTTCCCTGGCGGCGAGTGCCACTCGCGGCTGAACCGGCCGCGCCCGGCGGTCTGTTCGGCGGCCAGCACCAGCGCGCCGCTGCCGTGCCCGCCAGCGATCAAGCGGCGCGCTTCAGTTTGTGTGGAATCGGTGCGGTCGAATGTGCAGAGCGATGTGGCGACATAGCGAGTGCGCCAGCCGCCCGGCGTGAGGCTCATGTCCATACGTTAGCTGCAATCGAGGGCGGCGTCAAGGTACGACGCACCAGAAAACTGCCCTTGCCAAACAGGTAAGAAGTTGACTACAATGCCGTTATGCGTATTCGCGAAACCCTGACCCCCCGTAACACACTGGCACTGCTGTTGCCGGTTGCCCTGTTTGTGCTGGCCGTGCAGCCCGTCTCGGACCCTGACCTGTGGTGGCACATGCGCAGCGGCCAGTGGATCGGCGAGCACGGCGCGGTGCCTACCGCCGACTTCTTCTCTTTCACGGCTGCGGGCACGCCGTGGATGGAGCATGAGTGGCTGGCGAACACGGCGCTGTATGCGTTGTTTGTGCTGGGCGGGTTGAACCTGCTGTCCATCGTCGCCGGCGCGATCATCACCGCCACGTTTGTCGGCGTCTACCGGCTCAGCGTGTTGCGACCGCATCTCGCCGTGTTCACGACGATCGTGGCGGCGCTGGCGACGGCGTTTACGTGGGACGCCCGGCCGCAGATTTTGACGATGCTGCTCGCTGTGGTCGTCCTGCTGGTTCTGCGCCGCGCGCGCACCGGCAGGCTGCGCTGGCTGGCGCTGTTGCCGCCGATCATGTGGTTGTGGATCAACGTGCATAGCGGCTTCGTGTTCGGCTTCGTCGTGATCGCGACCGCGCTGTTTGGCGACACGCTTGAAGCGGTCCTCGCCAGCCGGTTTGGCGGGCGCGTGCCGCCCCCCGATTCGGACACGATCCCGTCGAGACGCTATCTTGCGGCGTTGGCGTTGGCGGGTATCGCGTCGCTTGCGCTTACGCTGGCGAACCCGTACGGTGTGGGCGCCTACCTGGCGCCGCTCGGAACGCTTGGCAATCGCACCATCCCGCTGTATATCGCCGAGTGGCGACCGCCGGACCTGCACAATGCCCGCTTTCTGCCGTTTGCCGCGCTCTGGCTTGGTCTGATGGTGGCGCTGGCGTTTTCGCGGCGGCGCCCTGCGCTGACCGACCTGCTATATGTCATCGGATTTGGCTACGCCGCGTGGCTGTCGGCGCGCTTCATCCCGCTGTTCGCCGTGATCGCCGCGCCGCTGCTGACCCGGCAGGTGGCGGCCTGGCGCGCGGAGCCCCCGGCAAGCGCCGCACCGCCTGCCCTGCCGCCGGCGCGCCTGGCCCGGCTCAACGCGGCGGCGCTTGCGCTGTTGCTGCTCGCAACGCTGGTTCAGGTTGCAAGCACGTTGCTGCGCGCGCCGGAGAGCGTGGCGCGCCAGTTCCCGGTCGGCGCGGCCGACTACATTCTGCGGGAGCGGCCGGCCGGCCCGCTGCTGAACTCGTACAATTTCGGCGGCTACTTGATCTGGCGTCTGTATCCGGACTACCCGGTCTTTATCGACGGCCGCGCCGAGTATGTGTACGGCGACAGGTTTATTGCGGAGTACTACGATCGCATCTGGTTAGCCAGCGGGGATTGGCAGGCGTATCTTGATCGTTATGGCGTGCGTCTGGTCGTCATGGAAAAGGACGGAGCGCTTGGTCGCCAGTTGGCGCAGTCGCCGGCCTGGCAGCGCCTCTACGCCGACGATACGGCAGTCGTGTTTCAGAAACGCGCAGCGCCATGAAGAACGCGCGTATCGGACTGGCGCTGATCGCGTTTGTGGTGTTCGACCTGCTGCTGGCGCCCGCCTTCTACCACAACCTCACGCAGCAATACGCCGGGGCCAACGATTTCTATGTGCCGTGGCGCGCCGCCCAGTCGCGCTTGATCGAAGGCCGCGATCCGTACAGCGCCGACGTCACACGCGATATTCAGATCGGCCTGTTCGGGCGCACGGTGCCGCCCGGCGAGCACCAGTGGGGTTTCGCCTACCCGCTGTACGCCATCTTCATGGTTGCGCCGTTCATCGGGCTGCCGTATGACGCGGCGCAAGCGGCCTGGTACGCACTCCTTCTGCCGCTGCTATTTGCGAGCGGTGCGTTGATATTGGACACGCTGGGCGTGCGCCTGCGGCCGCTGGCGCTGGCCGGGTTCATGCTGTGGCTGATCGCGCTCTACCCGGCGGCTCGCAGCTTCATACTGGGTCAGCTCTCGATCGTGGTCTTTGCCTGCCTGGCCGCGGCGTGGTGGGCGGCCGCCAAACGGCGTGATGCGCTGGCCGGCAGCCTGCTGGCGCTTTCCACCATCAAGCCGCAAGTGGTGTTTCTGCTCGTGCCGCTGGCGCTTCTGTGCGCGTGGCAGGTTCGCCGGCGGCGGCTGGTGCTGAGCTTTGCGCTGACGCTCGCACTGCTGCTGGCCGCGACACTGGCGCTGCAGCCGGACTGGCCGCTGGGATTTGCACGCACGGCCACGGCGTACGCCGGCTACTTCGACAGCCCCTCGCCGCTGCAGGTCGTGCTGCCGAATGCGGGGCTGGCGGCGCTCGCGTCAGGGCTGATGCTGCTGGTGTTCGGGCTGGCGTGCGCGCGTTCGGTTCGCCGTGGCTGGCGCGACGGCTGGCCGCTGTTTGGCTGGGCGATAATTGTCGCCCAGCTTGTCGCCGTGCACACGGCCACAACCAACCAACTGGCGCTGCTGCTGCCGCTGTTGTTCGATCTCGCCCGGCGCCGGCCGTATCGGCGGGTGCGCGCCGTTGTCGCCGCCGGCGCGTTCTTCATCATACCGTGGGCGGTCTTCCTGGCCAGCAAAGAGGGCAACACCGAAGCACCGATGGCGCTGCTGCCGATGAGCGTGGGGGTGGCGCTGTGGTGGGGCTGGACGGTGCTCAGAGAGTGGGTGAGGCAAATCAAGACCTGATCGCTCGCAAGCGGAACCTTGATGGTGTTTGCCGCGCATGGAGAATGATCTTCCGTAGGTATCAGGTCAGCTTCTTCGCAATCACGCCGAGGTTTACGAGCGAATACCATCCACCAGCGCCTGTTTCAAAATGACTCCATAGGGCGTCATAGCAATCCCAGATGCGTGATGGTAGCACCTGGTGGCCTATCCGTTTTTCAATCCGGCGTAGGTTGCGCAGCGCGCGGATAATCGGTGGGTGGTAGCCGCGACCATACGCGTAAATCGGCACGAAACCGGTGTCACGGAGCAGTCGGCACAGGCCGTGGTAGGTGAAATCCGTTTCCCACCCGTATGGCCAGGTGCCGCGCTTCATCTCGATGCGTTTTTCGACAGCGTACCAATTGAACCGCTGTGGCGCATCGACCAGAAGGAAGCCTCCAGTTCGCAACACACGATGCTGCTCCTGAAGTAGATTCGCCGGCTTCACGAAGTGTTCCAGGAATCCCTGATGCAGGACAATGTCAAAGGACTCCGAGAAAAACGGAAGTTCGCGTGCATCGCCCTGCACCACATCAAATGCAACTTCGCTCGCCAGGTTTCTTGCGGCGCGTGTCGCCACGCCTGAGAAGTCAATCAGGCATACCGCGGCCCCGGCGCGCGCCAGGTCTCGGGACACCGACCCGGCGCCGCCGATATCAAGCACGCGTCGGCCTTTGACATCAACCGTCCGATTGAGGTGCGCGAGCATGTCGACGTGGAAATTGGTAGCTATGGTGCTTTTCACGCCGAGCCAATAGTGATCCCATACATCACTCGTGGGACTACGGCTCTCGCTGCTACCGGGTCGATTCATTTTCCCTCGGTGGATCTGTATGTGCAATTGACTGGTACGTTTCGCTCAGCCGGGCGTCGATGGCCTGCATCGAATAGTTTTGCAGCACCGTCTGACGTGCATGTGTGCCCAACCGGGCGCACACATCGGGATCTGCGAGCGCCGCGTTGACGGCGGTCGCAAATGCGCCGGGGGTATCTGCGATCAGCAGGTCTCGATCATGGCTCACATCGAGTCCTTCGCAGCCGATTGTGGTGGTCACGACCGGCAATCCCATTGCCATCGCCTCAAGAATCTTCAACCGGGTCCCGCTGCCGGCGCGCAGCGGCACCACAAACACGGCCGCGTCAGCATAGTACGGGCGCATATCGTCGACGCGCCCGGTAACTCGCACGCCATCGATGGTGGCCAGAGCTTTGACCTCGGTCGTCGGATCGCGGCCCGCGATGACGAATTCTGCGTCGGGTCGCGCGCGGCGAATGGCTGGAAAGATCTCTTCGCAAAACCAGCAGACGGCATCCACGTTCGGTGCGTAGTTCATGCTGCCCGTGTAGAGCAGGCGCGCACCCGCTGCCCGCTGGCGCGGCTGCAAGTGTGCCGTGTCGACGCCATTGGGCACCACAAAGACCGGCTTGCCAGGCAGCGCCGCACGGAAATACGCCGCGTCGGTCTCCGACACGGCGATCAGCGCATCGGCCCGCTTCGATGCGGCGATCTCGTAACGCCGCCAGCGTTCGTGCTCGCGCGCATCGAGCCAGCGCCGCAGAACGCTGCGCCCGCTGATGGCGAGCTGCCGCCGCTGAGCCAGCGCCTCGACGTTGTGGTGCGTGAGCACGACCGGCATCGCGCCCAGATCGCCGGCATACGGCATCAGCGACAGGTGATCGATATGCGCCAGGTCATACCGCTCTTCGGCGGCCAGGCGGCGCACAAGCGCATGCATCGCATCGGACTGCCACGCGTTCAGGCCGACCGGCTCGGACGAGGCAATGTCCCTGATGCGAGTCACCCAGGTGCGCGCCAGCGCGGGGGGGCGCGGGACGGTCACAACTTCACACAGCGCCGCCAGCGCGGCTCGGTTGACTGCGTCGCAGAGCGGGTCGTCGAGCGCCACAAGCGTGACGCGGTGCCGTTGCGCCGCCTGCTGCAAGACATTGAAAATCCGCAGCCGCCCGCCGTCGATGGCCGGCAGCGGCGGGTAGAGGGCGAGGAAGAGGATGTTCATGGATCAGACGCTGAGGACGATGAACGCACGACGGTTCGATTGCCGCCAGGTGCGCTCATCCATCGCCGAGAGCATGATCACGCCCGGAGCGCGCCTGGCATCGACCGGCAACTCGGCCTGCAACTCATTGTCCGCGATCCAGCGCGTTGGCAAGCGTGCCTCGTCGGCCAGCAGCACGCATGACGATGTCAAATGCCGGCCGCGCACCCTAACCTGCACAGTCGACTCATCGCCTGCGCGGATTGACCATGGCTGCAATTCGTCGACAATCGGCGTGGGGGCAATCGGCTCCGCCGGATTGTCCGCGGCGATCGGATCGTCAAGCCTTCGAATCAGAGCGTCAAAGGCTTCGTAACGGCGCTGCCAACTGTGTTGTGCGGCAAATGCCCGTCGTTCGGCGCGGCGCTGGCTGTTGTCGTCGGCCAGCGCCTGAGCGATCAACCGCGCGAATGATGGTTGATCGGCGGCGAGATACACGTAGTCCCGGTAGGGCGCAAGCTCGGGCAGCGCCGTCGCGACGACGGGACTGCCGCTGGCCAGGTACTCATAGAACTTGACGGGGTCCGTTGACGCCGTCACCGGCAGCAGCCGGAACGGAATAATCGACACGGCGAACGAGTGCAGGTAGTCCGGCAAGTCGGCGTAGGGTACCTCGCCGGTGAGTCGCACATTCGGGAGGCCACGCAGAAGTGATAAATCCGCTGTGCCGCTTCCGATCAGTACAAATGCCCACTCGGGATGTTCGCGAGCGGTTTGCGCCAGCAACTCCACATCCAGCCACGGCGCCAGGTTGCCGAAGTACCCGATCACCGACGACTTGTCGTCGAGGGGAATTGCAGTGCGTCCGGCCGCGGCTTGTGAAAAATGCTCAATCTCCGCGCCGTTGGGAATCAGTTGGACCGTGCGTGCTTCTGCGGCGACCTGGCTCTGCAAGAGGCGGGCCGTGGCGACCACCGCATCGGCGTTCCGCACGAGCGGCGCTTCTTCGGATAACATCGCATGCGCCTGTGGCAAGATGCCGTACCAGCGGTCGATCAGATCGTAGATAACCTTCCAGCCTCGCTCGGCTCGCAGTTGCCTGGCCAGCGGCCACCAGAAAGGCAGTTCCAGAATGCAGACGGCCTCTGAAATGTTGAAATCGCGGGCCAGGGCTTCTATCGAACCGGCCAGGCCGCTGCATTCCGCAGCCGTCATACGTTCCTGAAGCGGGCGCAGCTCGCGTGAGCCCGCCAGATGGATCTCCTGAACGCCGGGCAAGACCGGCCTGGCCGCATACTGGCCTGGTTGCCGACTGTACGCGGGGTTGACGGCCGGCCGGAAGTCCGGGCTGACGAAGAACACGCGGTGGCCGTGCGCTGCCCATTGCCGCGACAGGTGCTGCGGCCGCTGAAAGCGCCAGCGCCAGTCCGCGCACGACATAAAGATCACATCGTAACGTCCATCCGTCGCGCGATCGTCGTGCAGCGTCGTGCTGTGCGTGCCTGGGCTGTGCCGTCGCTCGAAGGTTCCCGCAATCCGGCGGCGCAGCCTGCGGTATAGGTGAAACAGCCGGATGAGTCGCAGGTTGTTCAGCCGGTTTAGTTCGGTGGCCAGTGTCGCGATTTCGATTTGCAGGGACTCTTTGTCTTGGTCAACCATGTTTCGTTCAGACGGAGTATGGACTGCCGGCGCTCGGCGCCGGCCGGCGGGCCAGCTTGCGGCGCAAGATGTTGGATACATAATTCCACGCGCCCACCGACCCGGGTTCCAGAGCCAGCGCGATCAGCAAATACTCCAGTGCGATGCGACGGTCCATCTGGCGGGCGGCGGCCGACCACCAGACGAAGCGCTGCGACAGCCAGCGGCGATCGGCGGCTTGCGCCCATGCAGGGGGATGGCTGCCCGGCATGACACGCGCCCATCCCGCCTGCCGGCGGCGCTGCAGCGTGGCACGCTGCGCGCGCGCCAGCAGCGCCGTTTGCTCCGTGGCCCGCGCAGCCGTCACCGTAGCCGCATGACGCCGGTGCAGATACAGCAGATCCGGCAGGTTGGCGGCGTCCCACCGCTCGGTTAAACGGAGCAGCAGATCGCAGTCCTGCGCCACGGGGTAGCTCTCATCGTAGCCCCCGCTCAGATCCAGGAGGCAGGCGCGCCGGAACATGAACGTGCCATGCAAGAAGGGAATCGTCCAGAGCAGCGTCGCGTGAATGGCGGCGCAATCCGTCAGCGGAACCCAGTCCTGAAGCGGCCGATCATCGGCGTCGACCCAGCGCGCGCCGGAGCCGACCAGTCCCACGCGGTCGTGCGCTGACAGGAAGGCGGCCTGCCGCGCCAGCCGCTCCGGGGTAGACGCATCATCGGCGTCCTGCCGGGCGATGTACGTGCCGCGCGTCACGGCCAGCCCGCGATTCAGCGCGCGCGTCAGCCCGATGTTGGTCTCGTTATGCAGGCGCACGATGCGCGGATCATCGTACGCCGCCAGAATCTGCGCCGTGTCGTCGGTCGAGCCGTCGTCCACGATGATGAACTCGAAGTCGGTGAGCGTCTGTGCGAGGATGCTGTCGACCGCCGCGCGCAGGTAGCGCGCACCGTTGTAAACGGCCATGAGCACCGATACGGCGGGCGTCGCGGGAGGCGTAGAGTTGCTCGCGGTCATCGGGCGCTAGAGCTTGCGAATCCATAAACTGCTGGATTCGGATTTGAGGCACAACGGCATCGCATCCCGAAAGAAATCGGGATGCCGGCTTCGCAGATAAGACGAAAAGAAACTGATCTCAAAGGCCGGGTTGTATTGCAGAAACGCGCGCAACGTGTATGCCTCGTTCCATGCAATTCCCTTCGTCACCCATTCGCGCGGGTACTCAAACGGCCAGTAGATGTCGTGGAAATGGATGTAGACGCCGCCGGCGAGTCGCGGCAGGATCTCGAACAGCAGGTAGTTGACATCGCTGCCGATCTTTGCGACGTGACTTGAGTCAATCAACAAGATGTCGTTGGCGCTCAGCCGTTCGAACACGTGGGGTGCGATATCCTGCACCCGGCGAGCGACGACTTCGGTGCTGTCGCGTTCTTGCGGTCGAAGCAAGGACAACAGCCGTTGCGGCTCGGGGTCGATGAAGGTGCATGCCAGCGTGCGATCCAGAAACCGCTCATTGGTATCGAGAATGATGCTCGACGTGAACCCACTGCCCACTTCAATGATTCGTGCGGGGCGCAGGTGCCGAAGCAGCCCGTACAGGCAAATGCCGTCGGAATAGGAATAGTAGCCGTTTTCGTAGTAATAGCGCAGGCCGGCTGTTGGCTGCGCCGCGAACGGCAAGTCGCCGTAGTACGAGACAAGGGATTGAAGCAGGGCGAACTGCTCGCCGTCACGCAGGTCAATGCCGCCCAGGGCAGGCCCCGGATCGGCAAAGATGCGCAATGCGTCGTTTGCCACGACGCGCAGATCGGGGATCGGCGAATGATAATGCCCGGGCAAGTGCGATTGCGGGCTGACGTGATCGGCTTTCTCGAGGTCACGCGCACGGTACACGCGGCGACCCCAATTTGAGCGGGTCAGCAGGCGCCGCGCCATATGTTTGATGCTAGCCATGTAGTTCCTCCAATATGGGGGTGCGGTGCCTCATGCACATTTTTCGACAATCCATTCAACCAACGGGTAGGTGTTCGTCAAAAGCTCGCAGACAACAACCGTAAGCATGCCAAGATTGCGGCGCAGCATCGGGTTCTGCCATACCACCTGCATGCCTTCGCGTTGGAACAAGCCACGCAGCCGGCGCGCAACGGGGAAGCGCCCGACGCCATACTCGCCTTCCAATCGCCCACGGCGGCGCACATACCACTCGCCTATGCGCGGCGGCAGCACGCTGGCGCCGAATAGCTGAAAATGAGGGTCCGATTTCAGGTTGTCCAGGCTCAGCAGATTTGGGAATGACAGGTAGGCCACGCCGTGCGGCGCCAGCACGCGCGCAATTTCGCGTATGCACGCGCGCTGATCCTTGACGTGTTCCAGTACATCGCTGCAGATGATGACGTCGAACGCGCCCGTGGAAAACGGAAGCGCCTCCAGCACGCTCTCGGCAAACGCGATGGTCGTCACGCCGTGCTCGGCAGCGCGAATGCGCGCGCCGGCCATATAGGTGTGCGACAGGTCAATGCCCGTGACGTGCGCTCCATCGAGGGCAAACGCGATGCTGGCGCCGCCGTACCCGCAGCCAACGTCCAGGACGCGCACGGCTGTGCCGGGGCGCACGGCTTGCACGGCCCTCAGAACCTGGCGCCCGCGCTCCACTCCGGACATGACGTACTGCCGCCAGTGCTCGGCCAGTTCGGTCCGCGTGCCGGGCTTGAGGGTGGACTCCCAGTATGCGGCAAACGAGGGTCTGGTCATGTTGGCGTCGTCACCGTTGCGCGCATGAGAGCCGACAGGCAAGCTATCCATCACGCGCTCGCATTCACGGGGTTGTCGAGCAGCATCTGCGCCCACAACTCGAAGTTGAGCAGCAGCCACAGGCTTCGTCCGTGGTCGCGCGCGCCGCTCGCGTGCGCCGTCACCATCTGCTCGACGACGTTCGAGGCAAAATAGCTGCGCTGGCGCGCCTGCGGGCTCAGCAGCGTATCGCGCAGCAGCGGCTGCATCTCGCCGCGCAGCCAGTTCGCAATCGGCACTGAGAAGCCCCATTTGGAGCGCTGCAGGATTTCCTTCGGCAGCAGTCCGGCAGCCAGACGGCGCAGCAACACCTTGGTCTGCCCGCCGTGCAGCTTGAGTTCCGCCGGCATCGACGCCAAAAGTTCGACGAGCCGGTAATCGAGAAACGGCGCGCGCACCTCGAGCGATGCGGCCATGCTGGCTATGTCGATCTTGACCTGCAAATCGTCCGGCAGATACGTCACCATCTCCAGGTACAGCAGCCGGTCGAGCGGCGCCCATTCGGCTGACCGGTTCCAGGCATCGGCCAGCAGGCCAACGCCCGCGCGCCCGGACTGCCGCAGTGCGGGTGACCGCGCATCCGTGCCGTCGCTCTTCCAAACGCTCCACTGGTTTGCGTAGCGCTGCAGCGGATCGCGTATTTCCGCCAGGCGAAAGGCCGCTTCGCGCATGAAGCCGCCCCAGCGTTCGCGGTTGAACAGCGCACCCGCCGGGGCTGGGTCGCGCGCGAGCGATTGCGCGCGGCTGGACAGCAACCCGCGCAGAGAGTTCAGGCCGCTGAATTCCTGCAAGCGGCGCAACCGGGGGTAGCCGCCGAAACTCTCATCGCCGCCGTCGCCGCCCAGCGCCACCGTCACGTGCTGGCGCGCCAGGCGCGACACATAGTAAGTCGGGATGCACGAGTCGTCGCCGAACGGCTCGCCGTAGTGCCGCACGAGGGACGTGAGCACCGCGGCCGCATCGGGATGCACGACCTCCTCGTGGTGCTCCGTGTGAAACTGGTTGGCCGCGATCCGCGCATACGGCAGTTCGTTGTAGGCTTCTTCGTCAAAGCCGATGGAAAACGTCTTGACCGGCTGATTCATCTGCCGCGCCATCAGCGCGACCACGGTGGCGGAGTCGATACCACCGGAGAGCAGCGCGCCCAGCGGCACATCGCTCATCAGGCGGATGCGCACCGAATCGTCGAGCAGCGCGAGCGCCTCGGCGGCCCAGTCGGCCTCGCTCTGCACGCGTTTGGCGCCGAAATCGACGTCCCAGTAGCGCTCCAGTCGGGCGCACCCGTTCTCGCAGATCATCATATGCGCAGGCGGCAGTTTAAGAATGCCCTCGAACATGGTGAGCGGATGCGGGACGTACCACAGGCGCAGGTAGTGCTGGAGCGCCGGAAGGCTGACCGAGCGCCGGATGCGCGGGTCTTGCAGGAGCGCCTGGATTTCCGATGCGAACAGGATGCCGTTTTCGCGCAGGGCATAGACAATCGGTTTCTTGCCGAGCCGGTCGCGGGCCAGCAGCAGCCGCCGCCGCCGCGAATCCCAGAGCGCAAATGCAAACATGCCGTTCAGGCGTGTGACGCAGCGCTCGCCCATCTCCTCGTACAGATGGACGACCGCTTCGGTGTCGCTGCGCGTGGCAAAGCGATGGCCCTTCGCTTCGAGCTCGGCGTGCAATGCCTGAAAGTTGTATATCTCGCCGTTGAACACGATCCAGATCGTGCCGTCTTCATTGGACTGCGGCTGGCGCCCGCCGACCACGTCGATGATGCTCAGGCGGCGCATGCCGAGGCCGACCGGCCCGGATAGGTAGAAGCCCTCGTCGTCCGGCCCGCGGTGCGTGATCTGGCCGCACATGCGCCGCAGCAGCGCCTCGTCCGCCGGGGCGTTGTCGAAGTTGAGTTGGCCCGCAATTCCACACATCGTTAGACGCCCATCCGCTAGTCGTCAATATAACCGAGCGCGCGCAAGCGCTCGACCACCGGGTCTTCGTTAACCGGTCGCTCGAGAACGATCGCCGGACCTTGAATAGCCCCCCGATAAGCCCGTTCGAGCGCGGCCGCTAGCTCGGCAGGTCCGGGTGAGTGCGGCCCGATGCGCGCCGGGCGCAGTTCGTCCGGGTCCTGGTTTAGATCATTCCAGAACAAATAGCTGGCAGAGGATGGCTGCTCCGTCAGGCGCGCCCAGCGCTGCCGGCCGAGCTCGATGACGCTGAGCTCCTTCCGATAGCGCGGCAGGAAGACCTGCCCATCGTGGCGCACCAGTTTGCGCGTCTCGCTGCGCGCGCAGCGTAGATACGGGGCCTGGCGAGACAACTGACCGGCGGGCGCCGGCTCCTGGCTGCGCCAGACTTCGGCAATATGAATGTGCGGCTCGGCGGGCGCGGCGCCCTGCGCCAGTGGAAGCAAGTTGCGACCAGCGTATGGCATGGTTTGCCAGAGCGGAAAATGGCGGTCGATGTCTATTCCCGCCAGGGCCGCGACGGTTGGGGCGACATCGGTCAAGGAAACTTGCCGCTCGACCACCCGCGGCGCGACTCCGGGCGCGCCGCGCATCAGGAGCGGCACGCGCAGCACCTCGTCCATCACGGTCCAACCGTGGCCGAACACGTCCGCGCCGGTTCCTTCGGGGTGAACCCGCTCGCCATGATCGCCAAACAAGAACACAACCGCATTGTCCCACAAGCCGCCGGACCGCAGCGCATCTTCGATCAACGGCCACTGTTCGCGGTCGAACCAGCTAACGCCTTCGACATACCACTCAAACAGGGTGCGAATGCGCTCGTGCACATCGGGAACCGCCAGCGCCACGCGCTCGCGAAAGCGCGAGAGGTCGCCTTCGGTCAGCGCGGCCGGTGGCGCGATGTGGCAAGCCGTCGCAAGCGCCTCGGCCTTGGCTTCCAGCGCGCGCAGCGATCCGCTCGAGCCGGCGCGGGGCGTGTACAAATATGGCGCGTGCAGATCCCACAGGTGCAGGAACGCAAACACCGGCTGCGCGCGCCGCTGCGCTTGCCGGCACAGGTCGACAAAATCGTGCAGGGTGTTCGCCACGGCATCGAAGCCGCGCAGGACGCCGTTGGCTTGCAGGATGCCCGGGTGTTCGGGCTGCTCTGACTCGCGCAGCGTGATGGTCGCGTACCCCGTGGCGCGCAGCGCCTCGGCCAGCGTTTCCACGTGGTCGGGGAGGCGCTCGTAAAAGAACGACCGAATTCCGTGGTGGGGCGGTATCAGCCCGGTCATGAGCGACGCATGTGATACGGTGGTATGTGGAGCACAGGAGAGCGCCTGCGTAAAAAACACACCGTCCCGCGCTATCCGGTCCAGGTTTGGCGTGCGCAGCGCACCGCGCACATCGAAGCGATCCATCCCGCGATGCGCCGGCGCGCCCTCAAGCGCGTCAAACCGCCACGAGTCAAGCGTAATTAAACATACACTAGGTCGCATGAGTACTCTTACTGAGCGTTGAAGGTGTGCCGTGAAAGTCGGCAGGCGAGCCGCATCGCCCGCTCGAAAAGTTGCCTGTCACGCTCCGTAGCGTGGACGATCATTTATCGCCGCGATAGGAGTTCGTTCGGTGCGTAGGGCAGGCTACGCCGCCAACTCCGCCATCATGCGCACCGTATCGATGCTGGCGGCGCTGATGCGGAGCGTGGTGACGCCCGATTCCTTCCAGGCCTGCAGGCGCTCCTTGATACGCTCGCGCGGTCCGATCAGGGCCACCTCGTCCACCAGTTCGTCGGGCACGGCGGCGGTCGCCTCGTCGCGTTTGCGGCTCAGGAACAGGTCCTGGATGCGGCGGGCGGCGTCCTCGTACCCGTAGCGGCGCGCCAGATCGTTGTAGAAGTTCTTGTCGCGCGCGCCCATTCCGCCGATGTAGAACGCGAGTCCCGGCTTGATCTGCGCGCGGCACTTGTCCAGATCGTCGCCGACGACCACGCTCACGCTCGGCGAGATGTCGAAGCCGGCGGCGTCCTTGCCGCCTTTGGCAAAGCCTTTGGCCAGCGACTCGTTCCACACGCTCATGCGGAACGGCGAGAAGAAGATCGGCAGCCAGCCGTCGGCAATTTCGGCCGTCATGGCGACATTCTGCGGCCCGATGGCGGCGATGTAGATCGGAATCTGCGCCCGCACCGGGCGGTTAATCAGCATCAGCGGCTTGCCAAGCCCGGTGCCGCCGCGCAGCGGGACGTCGTAGTGATCGCCGTGGTGTTCCAGCGGCTTTTCGCGCGCCAGCACCGCGCGCATAATCTCGATGTACTCGCGCGTGCGCTTCAGCGGCTGACCATAAGCGACGCCGTGCCAGCCTTCCACAACCTGCGGCCCCGACGCCCCGATGCCGATCAGGAAGCGCCCGCCGCTCAGCATGTCGAGCGTCATCGCCGACATGGCCGTGACGGTCGGCACGCGGGCGGTCATCTGCATGATGCCGGTGCCGACGTTGATCCGGCTCGTGTTGGCCAGCAGCCACGCGGCGGTCGTGACCGCATCGGTGCCGTACACTTCGGCCGTCCAGAGCGAATGGTAGCCGAGGCGCTCGGCTTCCTGCGCCCTGGCGATCAAGTCCGCGTTATTCGTGCTCCAACCGCCGCTGTTGAGGCCGAGTCGCATAGGATTGTCCTTTTTGGGTGGCGCGCCGTGGAAGAGGCGAACGGGTGGTGCTGCTCACCGACGTGAGTATTGTACCGGTCAGGGGTGGGCTGTCAAGCGCGGCCATCGGTATGCAGCAATTCTCAATTTGGCTTTGTACGGGTACTTTCCAATGCCGCTTGCGATGCGCTGGCTCTCAGGCGCTTGTCACGCAAGCTGGCCCGCCGAAAAAGTGGCGCTGCCCTCCCCGTTAGCTTTTCCCCTTCTCCCCCGCCGGGCATGTGGTAGATCTTCGTGCCGGCGACGGAGATATTGCCCTTGATGGTACAGGGCGGCGGCGGCGTGACGCAGCCGCGTGCGCATAGCGACGGTGCGCGGGTCGGCGTTGGCGTCGCCGATGGCGTTGCCGTATCGGTTGGCATGGCTGTCGCAGTGGGCGGCGGTGTGGCCGTCAGCGTTGCGGTCGCAGTGAGCGTCGGCGGCGGGAACGGGGTGGCAGTCGCTCGGGCGGTTGGAATTGCGGCGGGCGTTGCCGTCGGAACAGCCGGCGGCGCGATGGTTGGCGAGCCTGCACCGGCGGCGCAGGCGGACAGGCAGCAGACGAG
Organism: Chloroflexota bacterium; assembly: GCA_016235055.1. Classification (NCBI taxonomy): domain Bacteria; kingdom Bacillati; phylum Chloroflexota; species Chloroflexota bacterium. Next base: position 75,435 of record JACRMK010000050.1, read on the forward strand.
TGCGATCGCGAGGATACGGCACCGCGGCGTGTGCATCGTTTGCCTGCCGCGGGACGTTTAGCCGCCCTCCGCCGTCATCTGCTCGTGGAGTTTGACCGGCTCGACTTCCCTGACGCGCAGGCGCAGGTTCAGCATCTCGACGAAGATCGAAAACGCCAGCGCGAAGTATACATAGCCTTTCTCAATGTGCTGTCCCAGCCCGTCCGAAATGAGCACCACGCCGATCATCAGCAGGAACGAGAGCGCCAGCATCTTGACGGTCGGGTGGCGATGAATGAAGGTGTTTAGCGCGCCCGCCGCAAAGAGCATAACGACCACGGCGATAACGACCGCCGCGATCATGATCGGCAGTTGGTTTGACATACCGATCGCGGTAATCACGGAGTCGAGTGAGAAGACAATGTCCAAAAGGATGATTTGAAAGACCACGGAGGCGAGAACAGCGCGCGCTTTGCTGGCTCCGCCTTCGCTCTCGGTTTGCCCCTCCAGCTTGTCGTGGATTTCGCTCGTCGCCTTGTAAATGAGAAAGAGTCCCCCAAGAATCAGGACCACATCGTGTCCTGAGAAGCCGTGACCCAATGCGGTGAAGAGCGGTTCCGTCAAGCCCATGATCGCCGAGATCGAGAGCAGCAACCCGATGCGCGTCAGCATTGCCAGCGACAACCCGATGTTGCGCGCCCGCGCCTGCTGGTGTTCCGGAAGGCGCGCCGCGAGGATGGAGATGAAAATGATGTTGTCCACGCCAAGCACGATTTCCAGGATGGTCAGCGTGGCCAGTGCGACCCACGATTCGGGATTGGTGATCCACTCCATGGAGGCGACCTCGTAAACCGGTATGATGGGATTGCGGCAACTGGGCCGCATCAATCTTCGGCATGTGCCAGCCGCCGGAGACCGGCGTGCGCGCACGAGTACCATTCTATCGATAGCGCCGCTCCTGTCAACATTCCTCCGAAGACGTCTGCCGGGCGCTGCGATATGCGCGGCGCATGAACTCGTCGCCGGCCGCAGCATGACCGCGCGGAAGGTGGGCGGCCACGTGCGGGCAGCCTGTGCTCACGGCGCGGCATGTCTGCGCGGGGGCATGCGGCCGACCGAAAGACCGCCATCGACGGCCAGCACCGCGCCGGTGATGTAATCGGCAGCCGGGTCGGCCAGCAGCAGGACGGCCTGCGCGATATCGTCCGGCGTGCCGAGCCGCGCGGCCGGGATGACCGCGAGCGTGTCGGCCATGTACTCCGTCGTGCCGGGCGTAAGCTGGTCCGGCACTTCGATCAGGCCGGGCGCGACGGCGTTGACGCGAATGCGGTGCGGCGCGAGCTCCATGGCCAGCACCTGCGTGAACATGACGATGCCCGCCTTGGATGCGCAGTAGTGCGCGCAGCCGATGCGCGCGACCTTGTGGCTGCCCGACGAGATGTTGACGATCGCGCCGCCCGAGCCCTGCCGGACCATCTGTCGTGCCGCGGCTTGCGACACGAGGAACGTGCCTTTGAGGTTCACGTCGAGCACGGTGTCCCATTCCTCCTCGCGCATGTCGAGAACCGGCGTCACCGGGTACAGGCCCGCGTTGTTGACGACGATATCCAACCGGCCGAACCGCTCCACGATCCGGGCGATCATCGCCTCAACTTCGGCGCGCCGGGTGACGTCGGCAGCGACGCCAAGCAGGTTGGCCTGCGCGCCGCCCAGTTTGGCGACGCCGGTCTCGGCCCGCTCGGGCGTGCGGTCGTTCAGCGCGACGCGCGCGCCTGCGGCTAGGAACTGTTTGGCGATAGCGGCACCGATGCCCTGTGCGGCGCCGGTGACGAGGACGACTTTGTTGTCGAAGCGCATAGGATCCTCCATAGGTTGCCAGGTCAATGATGATGGCCGTTGAATGGGAAAAGCGCGGCTTCACGATTCCGTTGCCCGCGTCTGATCTCTGGCGTCCAGCCGGCCCATCTGGCGCATCGCCTTATTCGCACTGCCGCTTGGCATGCGAGGACATCCACGTAACGGTGTAAGATCTGCTGCCGCATCATTGTACAGACGCGGCCATCACTGTCAACCGCGATACGCGCGCACAGGCCGCCGATCGCGGCCGCCGCTGGAGCGGACCGGCGTGCGCCAGAACGTCAGCCACGCTATTTATGCAGTCGAAGACCGGTGTCAGTCGTGCCTGATCCCCACCGGCCCGCGCGCCGGAAAGCAGCGTCTCGGTGACGCTGACGGGTAGCGCGGGCACGGCGGTCGGCAAACGGCTGAGTTGTGAATATCGCGGCGGACGGATCGCTGTAGCGTTTTGACCAGATGTTGAAGCACGTAAAGAGACCGCCATTTGTGGCGGACTCGTGGTTTCCCTTGCAAGGATCGACGGCAATACGGTTGCCGAGGTGATCGAGGCGCTGGGGGAGGAAAAGCTATTCTTCTGGCGGCAAAGCGAGTGGAGTACCGCCGGGTGAAGTTAAGGCTGCAATCAATTTGCCCTGGAATTTCCGATCGTCTTCGTTATCCACGCCCGATTTCTTGAATGCTTTGACGTATACAGTATGGTATGTGCAATGTGTGTGGTGCCCGGTAACGTAAACTCGGTGTCGGCCAACGGTCAGTTTGTGCAATCCCTTTAGTTCAGGAGGCATACGAGTCATGATTTGCCTGTCAATTGGCCCTGAATGCTCCAAATTGGCGTCGCCTGCTTGTTGAACCAGACGGCGCTTAATCATTTCTGCATCATGTGTGCTAAGCCCAGATAATTGCTCCTCAACGGTATTGTTAGCCGTGATCGAGCACATGTGTTCCCTCTTTGGTAGCCACCGCGCGTGCGAGCTCAGACAGAAATGCTGAATTGTCGCGAATAAAGTCGTTTTCGAGCTCGTCGACGTCAATCCCAGACGTATTATATTGTGCCATGGACTTGATGAACCGCATGGCCGCATCAATTTGACCTATGCTCAATGCGGGAAAATCGCGCTGAATGTCAGCATAGTCAATTAACCCGTCGATTGCCTCTATCAACTCGTACAGAAATACCGTGCGACCGTTCTTGTCCTCCAGTGTCGGCATGTTCCTGTACTTGGGCAAAATATGGATCAGTCCCCCAGATTTTTGGGCAAGCGTAGTTAGCCAGTCGTCAATGGGACTGCCAGTCGAAAAAGCTAGATGAGCTTCCAATGTTATCGTCGCCGTGGTGAGGTTATGATACTGGATTGGTTGAGAAGGATTGGTCGTATTGAGCATAATCATGGATCGTTTGACGCCCATACTGTGCTCCTTATGAATTACCAGTCTTGGGTTTCGACTGACTCTCGTTATACCGTGCTGCCGGATCCACCTCAATGGGACCCAGGTTGGCTTCGATAGCCGCAACAGTGCGGGTCAATGCTTGTTGCAGACGTTTGGCGTGCGATAGTGTCAAATAGATATGAGCCTTTGTGCTTACTTTATTTGGATCGCTAGGGCTACGCACTCCAAACATGATAAGGCAATCTTCACTGCTCATCGTCACCGCTGCTGCATTGGCGTAAATTGTCGTCACGTCGTCTGGCAAGCTAAATTCGAGCGGGCCACTCGACACGGACATGGGGACTGGTGATTGCTGTTCGCTCATCTTGAATGACTCCTCGGGTAATGCGTGGGACCGCTTGCCCGTGTCTTTGATTCTACAGCGTTTGTTGGCCGTCGCCTAGCGGCATTGGTCTTTGCGTCGCACATATGTTCGGTGGTCCGATGCCGGTGTTCACGACTCCATCTGCAATTTCTGGCCGTGAGATCGCCGGCGCGTGCGCTTGGCGGGCGATACTCGGCTGGTGGTCCGTGGTTGGACGCCGAACAACGCGGTATTGGCGGAGTCAGATTCGTCGTTAGCCAGACGTCGCAGCGCCTCGGCGCGCTGAATGGGCGGAACTGAGTGTTTCTGCTCAACTAAGCTAAACGCCCCGATCATATCGGGGCGAAAAGAGCCGTAAAGTGGCCCGTAGGGAATTCGAATCCCTGTTTCTGCCTTGAGAGGGCGGCGTCCTAGTCCACTAGACGAACAGGCCAAGCGGCGAAAAATATTCTAGCAGCGATTGCGCGGGCTGTCAAAGCGTGCGCGGCCCACCGATCTGCCCGCATCGCGAGTTTGACAGGCGTCCGCCCGCAAGTATAATGACTAACGCTGTCTTAACTTGAGGAGGTACGCAACCGTGTACGCAATAATCCAGAATGGCGGCCGGCAGTTCCGCGTCGAGAAGGGTGCGATCGTGGAAATCAACCGCATTGCCGCCAAGGTGGGTGAGGACGTGAAGTTCGAGCAGGTGCTGCTGGTCGGCGGCGACTCGTTGATCGTCGCCCCGGACGCGCTGAAAGGCGCGAGCGTGAGCGGCAAGGTGGTAGCGCATACGCGCGGTCCCAAGCAGGATGCCTGGAAGTACAAGCCGAAGAAGTATTACCGGCGTCGCCTGGGAAGCCGCGAAGACCGCACGCGCGTGGCGATCTCGGATATCGTCGTCCCGTAAGGGCGATCTGTTTAGTGAACGCCGGCGCACCCGTTGCGCCCATGTCGCGCACGGGTGAGACCCGCCGGCGTAAAGAAGAGAGGAACCCATGGCTCATAAAAAAGGCGGCGGCAGCAGCCGCAACGGTCGCGATAGCGGCGGCCAGCGTCTCGGCGTCAAGATCTACGACGGCGAGCAGGTGACGTCCGGCATGATCATCATGCGCCAGCACGGCACGAAGATCCATCCCGGCGAGAACGTCGGCCTCGGCCGCGATTTCACCCTTTTCGCCAAGATGGACGGCTTTGTGAAGTTCGAGCATGTCACGGGCGGCAAGAAGCGCGTCAGCGTGTACGCCCAGAAGCCGGCGGTGAACTAACATGCGGCCCGACATTCACCCGAAATATTACCCGGAAGCGCGCATTGTCTGCGCGTGCGGCAAAGCCTGGACGACCGGCGCAACGCAGCCCGAAATCCGTGTGGACGTCTGCTTCAACTGCCACCCGTTCTATACCGGCGAGCAGCGCATCGTGGACACGGCCGGCCGCGTCGACCGCTTCCGCATGCGGCTGGCACAGAAGCGCGAGGAGAGGGCGCCGAAGAAGGTGCGCGGCCAGCGCGTGCTGGTGGTGAACCCGGACGAGCAGGCCGCGGATGCAGCGGCGGCGGCGCTGGCGTCCGCGCCAGTGGCTGCGTCGGGCAGCGCACCGGCCGCGGCCAGCGAGCCGGCCGCCGAAATTGAAATGGGCGATGAACTGCGCGTCCGCACCGTGCTGGAAGACGAGAGCGGCGCAGTCGTGGTGAGCGGCGATGACGACGATGCGCCGCGCCGCCGCCCCGCCGCGCGCAAGCCGCGCGCCGCAGCCGCCCGCAAACCGGCCAAGGCCGAAGGCGAGCCGGCGGCAGGGTCCGAGGGCGCTTCAGCCTAGCGATTCCACAAACCTCCGAAGCCCCGCTTCGGAGGTTTTTCTTTGACCGGTCACCATGCCCCATGAAACATCAACCTGACGGTGGATGGATCGAGTTGATTTGCGGCAGCATGTTCAGCGGCAAGTCCGAAGAACTGATCCGGCGGATCAAGCGCGCCGCGATTGCGCGGCAGAAGGTGCAGGTCTTCAAGCCCGCGATCGACAAGCGCTATGGCGAAGATAGCGTCAGCTCGCACAGCGGCGCGACGGTGGATGCCGTGTCGGTACAGTCGGCGGCCGAGATCCTACAACTGGTCGCGCCGGACACTGACGTCGTCGCGATTGACGAAGTGCAGTTTTTCGACTGGTCGATCAGCGATGTGTGCAATGCGCTGGCCGACCGGGGCAAGCGCATTATCCTGGCGGGACTCGATCTCGATTTTCGCGGTGAGCCGTTTGGTCCGATGCCGCTGCTGATGGCGCAGGCCGAGGAGGTCGAGAAGCTGCACGCGATCTGCATGGAGTGCGGCGCGCCGGCCACACGCACCCAGCGGCTGATCAACGGCAAGCCGGCCAGCTATGACGACCCGATCATTCTGGTCGGCGCCAGCGAGGCGTACCAGGCGCGCTGCCGCAAGCATCACGACGTGCCGCGCGGCACGCGGACCGAGCTCATCTAGCGGGTATGGCGCGGCGGGAATTGGGACTTTGGCGGACTTTGCACTAGAATTAAACAAGGATTGCCGCGCGCCTGCGGCAGCGGCCCGGCGCAACCCAGTGCGCTAATTTGCTACCGACTCCCGGCCCAACGGGAGTCCTGCATGTTCGGGAGATTCCTTGGCTCGATTTAACTACGGCGGCCAGGCGGTCATGGAAGGGGTCATGATGCGCGGCCGCAAAGCGTTCGCTGTTGCGGTGCGCGCGCCCGACGGGCGCGTTGTCCTGCACAGCGAGCCGCTCACCAACCCGCTGTACACCTCCAACTGGGCCCAATGGCCCTTCTTGCGCGGCCTGACGCTGCTGTGGGACGCGCTGGGGCTTGGCACGCGCGCCCTGATGTGGTCCGCCAATATCGCCGTCGCCGACGAGTCCGACCCCGGCGCGGTGAAGTTCGAAGGCCCGGCGGCCTGGACGACGGTCGCCGTGTCGCTGCTCGCCGCCGTGGGGCTATTCTTCCTGCTGCCGACATTCCTCGTCAGCCTGCTCGATGCGCAAATCCAGTCTGATCTCGTCAACAACATCCTCGAAGGCATCGTGCGCCTGCTGATCCTGGTCGGCTACATCGCTGCGGTGGGCCGGATTCCGGAGATCGGGCGCGTATTCCAGTATCACGGCGCCGAGCACAAAACCATCAACGCCTACGAAGCGGGCGCTGAGTTGACGCCGGAGTCGGTGCAGAAGTACTCGCTACTGCACCCGCGCTGCGGCACCGGATTCCTGCTGGTCGTCGTGGTCATCTCGATCCTGGTCTTTGCGCTGCTGGGCCGCCCGCCGATAGTCATTCGCCTGCTGTCGCGGGTGGTGCTGGTGCCGGTGATCGCGACGATCGCCTACGAGTTTATCCGCTTTGGCGCGGCGCACTACGCCAACCCGCTGATGCGTGCGCTGCTGTCGCCCAGCCTGGCGCTGCAGCGGTTGACGACCCGGCCGCCCGACGACGGCATGGTGGCGGTGGCGATCGTGGCGCTGCGCAAGGTGCTGGTGGCCGAGGGATTGCTGGCGGCCGAGCCGGACATTGCACCTGCCGGCGGCGCCGTGGTTGCCGCGGCAGACTAACGGAGACGATCGTGGCAAAAAAAGACTTGCTGGCTGACCAGGTGGTGCTCATCACTGGTGCGGGACGCGGCATCGGCCGGGCAGCGGCGCTGGAGTTTGCGGCGGCCGGCGCGCGCGTCGTCGTCACCTCGCGGACCGAGCAGGAAGTGTCCGAGACGGCGAAGATGGTCAAGGCGCAGGGTGCGGCGGTGCTCGCGATGCCGGCCGACGTGTCAAGCGAGCGTTCCGTGACAGCGCTGGTCGCGAAGGCCACCCGGCGTTTTGGCGGTATCGATATCCTGGTCAACAACGCCGGGCTGCTGGCGCCGATCGGGCCGCTCTGGACGACCAAGCCTGCGGCGTGGCGCAAGAACGTGCGCACGAACCTGGAAGGCGTCTACCTCTGCTCGCATGCGGTGCTGCCCGGCATGCTCCGGCGCAAGCACGGCGCCATCATCAACGTCTCGACCGGCGCGGCGCGCTCGGCGCGCTACGGCTGGTCGGCCTATTGCGCCAGCAAGGCCGCCGTCGACCAGTTGACGCGCGTGATGGCCGTCGAGTTGCGCGACCAGAACATCCGCGTCAACGCCATCTACCCGGGTACCACCGAGACGCGCATGCAGGCGCTGATTCGCGATACCGAGGACGAGGCGATGGGCGGCGAAGTGCAGGTCTTTCGCGACCGCCACGCGCACGGGCTCAACTTACCGCCGCATGCGCCGGCTCGCCTGATCGTCTGGCTGGCGCGACAGACCGATCTGCACGGGCAGATCCTGGACATCTACGACCCGGCGGTGAAAGAGAAGGCCGGCCTGTAACGAAGCCTGACACATGTCCCGCAATACTGCGGACATTTGACCATAGACGATGGGCTGCGCTCATGCGATACTTTCGCAAGCCATATCATGTCTGCACCGGGCATCTCCCCGAAATACCACCAAGAAAGGTCATAACGCATGAAGTTTGACAAGATCAAGCCCCCTGCACGTGGCGAGAAGATTGCCAATCGGAACGGAACCCTGCAGGTCCCCGACGAGCCGATTATGCCGTTCATCCGCGGCGACGGCACGGGGCCGGATATCTGGGCGGCGAGCGTGCGCGTCTTCGACGCGGCGGTCGCGAAGTGCTACGGCGGCAAGCGCAAGATTCACTGGATGGAAGTCTACGCGGGCGAGTCGTCGTTCCGCGAACTGGGCGACTGGCTGCCGCAAGAGTCGGTCGACGCTTTCCAGGAGTACCTGATCGGCATCAAAGGCCCGCTGACCACGCCGATCGGCAAGGGCATCCGCTCGCTGAACGTCGCGTTGCGCCAGTTGCTCGACCTGTACGCCTGCGTGCGCCCGGTCAAATATTTCAGCGGCGTGCCGTCGCCCGTCAAGCGCCCCGAGAAAGTGAACATGGTGATCTTCCGCGAGAACACGGAAGACATCTACGCCGGCATTGACTTCGAGGCGGGCACGCCCGAAGCGATCAAGATCTTGAACTTCTTCAAAGACAACCTGCCGAAGGATTTCAAGAAGGTGCGCTTTGGCATGGAAGCGATCGGTGAAATCGGCGTCGGCCTCAAGCCGATCTCGCGCCCGGGCAGCGAGCGCCTGGTGCGCTCCGCGATCGACTACGCGCTGCGCTTCCCCAAGAAGGGCGGCAAGTCGGTGGTGACGCTCGTGCACAAGGGCAACATCATGAAGTACACCGAGGGCGCGTTCCGCGATTGGGGCTACGCCATGGCCCAGCGCGAGTACCGCCACCGGATCATCACCGAGCGCGAGTCATGGATTGTCGATAACAAGGACAAGAACCCGTCCCTGAGCGTCGCGGAGAATGCGAAGCAGGTCGATCCGGGCTACGACATGATGACCGATCAGCAGCAGGCCGACGTGCGCGCCGAAGTCGAGATCGCGCTGAAGTTGATGCCGACGCACGGCAACGGCCAGTGGAAGAAGATGCTGATGGTCAAGGATGCCATTGCGGATATCACCCTGCAGCAGATCTTGACGCGGCCCGACGAGTTCTATGTCATGGCGACCCCGAACCTGAACGGCGACTACCTGAGCGACGCCCTGGCGGCGCAGGTGGGCGGCATCGGCATCGCGCCCGGCGGCAACATCAACTACGTCACCGGCCACGCCATCTTTGAGGCGACGCACGGCACCGCGCCGAAGTACGCCAACCTCGACAAGGTCAACCCGGGCTCGGTCATCCTGAGCGGCGAAATGATGCTGCGCTACATGGGCTGGGTCGAGGCCGCCGACGCCATCATCAGCGCGCTGGAGAAGACGATCGGCCAGAAGACCGTGACCTACGACTTCGCGCGCTTGATGGAAGGCGCCAAGGAAGTCAAGTGCTCGGAATTTGGCACGGCGATTATCTCTAACCTGTAAGGCAACGAACCGGGGCGGCACATGCGTGCCGTCCCGTGTTGTTCCAAGTCCCTAAAGGAGTCAGGCATGAAGAACAAAGTCACCGTCGTCGGCGCGGGCAACGTCGGCGCGACGACCGCACACTGGCTGGCCGCCATGAACCTCGCGGACGTCGTGTTGCTCGACATCCCGGCGACCGAGAAGATGCCGATGGGCAAGGCGCTCGACCTTATGCAGGCGGGCCCCGTCTTCGGCTTCGACACGCAGTTGACGGGTACGACCGACTACGCGGACACCAAGGGGTCCGACGTGGTGGTCGTTACGGCCGGCGTGCCGCGCAAGCCGGGCATGACGCGCGAGGATCTGGTGCAGACCAACCAGCGCATCATCAGCGATGTGATGTCCAAGGCGCTGACGGCCTCGCCGGACGCCATTTTCATCGTCGTCACGAACCCGCTGGACACGATGGTCTACCTCGCGCTGAAGGCGAGCGGCCTGCCGCGCGAGCGGCTGTTCGGGCAGGCGGGCATGCTCGATTCGGCGCGCTTCCGCACGTTCCTGGCCCGCGAGTTGCAGGTGTCGGTCGAGAACGTCCAGGCGTCGGTGCTGGGCGGCCACGGCGACGAGATGGTGCCGCTGGTGCGCTACTCGACTATCGCCGGCGTGCCGATCAGCGAGCTGCTGCCGGCCGAGCGCATCACCGCCATTGTCGAGCGCACGCGCAAGGGCGGCGGCGAGATCGTCGAGTTGCTCAAGACCAGCGCGTATTACGCGCCGGGCGCGGCCGTGTCGAAGATGGTCGAGGCGATCCTGAAGGACAAGAAGCTGGTGGTGCCGTGCTCGGTGCTCCTCAAGGGCGAGTACGGCCTGAACGACATCTGCTTCGGCGTGCCGTGCAAACTGGGCGCGAAGGGTATCGAGCAGATCTACGAGTACAAGCTGAACGCCGACGAGAAGGCGATGTTCGATAAAAGCGTGGGCATCATCCGCGGCAGCATGGCGGCGCTGAAGGTCTAAGCCAATTGCAGACCTCGCGGGTCTCGCAGACCCGCGAGGTCTGATTGTGTTTTCGTCCGGGGGTCGCGCGTTGACCCCCGGATTTCTTTTCGCTACAATCATGAGGAGAAGCGGCGGCACGCAAAACAAAGCAAACCGCGCGCTTCCAGATTTGGAACGAAATCCTCGGGAGGGACATTCGTCGATGGTCACGCTGACGTTTCGCAAACAGTCGTGGGAGGTGCGGCCGGGTATGACGATAGACGCCGCGCTCAGGAAGATCGGCATCGATCCGGAAGCGGTGCTGCCGACGATCAAAGACACGCTGGTGACGATGGACTACATATTGAAGGACGGCGAGGTCGTGAAGCTGGTCGCCGTGGCATCGGGCGGGAGTTGAATCCGGCCTGGAGGGAGGGGGCATGAAGTGCAAGACATGCGGCAACACGGCTGTGATCAGCATGCGGCACCACAAGCTGGCGTTGTGCGCCGAGCACTATCTGGCGTGGGTGCCGGGGCAGGTGCAGCGCACGATTGAGAAGTACAAGATGTTCGGGCCGGACGACCGCATCCTGGTCGCCGTGTCGGGCGGCAAGGATTCGCTGTCACTGTGGGACATTCTGCTCAAGCTCGGTTACAAGGCTGATGGCATGTATATCGGGCTGGGCATCGATGGCGGGGTGGACTACTCGAACCAGTCGCACCGGAAAATCGACGATTTTATCGCCAAGTTCTGGCCGGATGCCAAGCTCCACAGCGTGGACCTGCCGGAGACGTATGGCATGAGTATCCCGCAACTGGCGCGCGCGCGGCGGCGCGACGACAAGCCGTGCTCGGTCTGCGGGCTGAATAAGCGGCACATCATGAACCGCATCGCCGCCGAGGGCGGCTACGTGCTGGCCACCGGCCACAATGTGGACGACGAGGCGGCGGTGCTGATGCAGAACACGCTGCGCTGGCAGACCGGTTACCTGGCGCGGCAGTCGCCGGTGCTCGAATCGACGCACCCCAAATTTGCGCGCAAGGTCAAGCCGCTGTGCCGCTTCTACGAGCGCGAGATGGCGGCCTATGCGCTGGTGCGCGGCATCGACTACATCTATGATGAATGCCCGCACGCCGAGGGCGCGACCTCGTTGTTCTACAAGACGCTGCTCAACCAGCTTGAGACGAACTCGCCGGGCGCGAAGCTGGCGTTCTACCAGGAGTTCCTGCGCGCGCGGAAGGACGGCCTGTTCCAGCAGGTCAGCGACAGTGTCGTACTGCACGAATGCGACCTGTGCGGTCAGCCGACCACCGCGCCGGGCCTCTGCTCGTTCTGCCGCATCTGGGACCTGGGCGCGAAGGCGGCGGCCGGCGGGCGCAATGTGGTGCTCGATCCGGCATTACAGATCGCCGAAATCGTTGACCTTGGGGCCGAGTAGGACAGGGAGGTACACCGATGAACCGCGCAGACAAGGATGGACGGCCTGCGGAGCCGCCGGATGTGGTGGCCGCCATTGACGAGGCGGCGCACAGCGTCCAGATCGAAGGCGTGGCCGGGGCGGCCGTGCGCTCCATGGTCATCAGCGCGGTCGTGGTCGGCGGGCTGGTCTGGCTGTGGCAGATGTTCCTGCGGAGGCAATTCGGCGGCAAACTGCGCTGAACACCGGACGAGTCATTATCGCATGTTCTTCTTCATCACTCGAAGCCGTTGGAGCGGCGCGCTGCCGTTCACCAGTTTGTTGCTTGCAGCGGCATCTTGCGTCGCTTGGCTTTACGTCAATTGGGACTATTTCCCTGAGTGGGCCCCATTCCCCACTGAACTTGTCAACAACAGTCTCACATGCCTTGTCGGTCCCTTGGTTCTTTGCCTGTGCGCACCGCTAATCGCAGTCGCCACCGTCATAGGGACTGTGGCTAACCTCATTGTAATACTCGATCGGTTTCGTGCGAACCGTGCGGTTGAAGTTGCGCTGTTCATTGTCGGTATGGGGGTGCTAGGCAGTTCGGCGCTTCCATGGCTGTTCAGAGATCAAATCAATGACCACCTGCTGGATTATGCCATCAGCCGATACGATCCGGTAGTTGATGCAATTGAAAAGTACCATTCTGAACACGGTCGCTATCCCGATATGCTCTACGATCTGGTCCCGACCTATATGCCGGCTGTGCCAGGCATCTACATGAAGTATGGAGAATCTTTGACCTACAGGTCCGAGAATCTCTCCATGGTTGACCAGTCACCGTTCATATTTGAGTTGTATGGTCATTCATGGGGAATGCATGGCCAGAACCTGAAGTACTGTCCGCAATCCTTCGATCCGTGCTATCGTAGCGACAGGCATATTTGGATGGCTCGGATCAATGAACGTTGGATCTGGGTTTTCTCAAAAATGCTGTAGCTGCGAACGTTTCGGCGGGACAAAATTCCTCGTTGAGCGTATCGCCCAGCGAAGATTTGTTTCCTTCATAGCCTTCCGTCTACCGCAGCGCCGCCCGCACTTCGCTCTCGCGGATCGGCGCTTCGATCTCCAGTTGGCCGTCGATGACGATCACCGGGATTGTGAAGGCGTAGCGCCGGTGCAGCGCTTCGTCGCTTAGTATATCTACTTCGTCCAGCATGAACGGCACCTCGCGCTGCAGGCGGGCCAACATCGCTTTCGCCTCGTGGCAGAGATGGCAGTCGGGCTTGCCGTACAGCGTCAGGCGGCGGCCGGCCATTAGAACTTGATCTCGATGCCGGCCAGTCCGGTGCCGAAGATGCGCGTCAGGTAGACCGTGATCGCCGTCATCTGGCTGGTCATCAGCAGCAGGCCCATGAAGATCAATAGCGCGCCGCTGGCATAGTTGGCGACGCGCATATAGCGCTTGATGCGCGATAGCACCTGCGTCAACTGGCCGATCAAGATCCCCGCCAGCACAAACGGCACGCCGAGCCCTAACCCGTACACCAGCAGCAGAACCATGCCGTCGAACATGCGGTTGGCCTGCGACGCCATCGTGATGATGCCGCCCAGAATCGGTCCGACGCAGGGCGTCCAGCCGATGCCGAACGCCGCGCCCATCAGCATTGCGCCGAGGAAACCGGGCGCGCGCCGCTTGGTGAAGTCCATGCGCTTCTCCTGCTCGAAGAAGCCGATGTGGATGACGCCGAGCATATGCAGGCCGAAGACGATCACCAGCGCGCCGGCGATCTTCTCAAACCAGTCTTTGTAGTCGTATAGCACCTGGCCGAGCAGCGTGGCCGTCGTGCCAAACACGAGCGTGAACACGAGCGCGAGACCGACCGCGAACGCCACCGCGCTCATGAAGATCTGCGTGCGCCGGTGCGCGACCGCCTCGGAGGAGAAGTCCTCCACGGAGACGCCGGTGATGTAGCTCAAATACGCGGGAACCAGCGGCAGGCAGCAAGGCGAGACGAACGAGAGGATGCCCGCTACAAATGCGACGCCGACCGTCAAGAAACTCAATTCCATAGATGCCCCTTCAGGTGTGCTCCGTCTCCGACCGTGCGTCCAGATGACGGCCAAGAAGACGTCACACTGTTCCAGTTTGATCATGTCCCCATAGCTGGTGGCAAGGTCGTTGTCACCCCCCCTCATCCCCTGGCCCCTTCTCCCCCGCGCGCGGGGGGAGAAGGGGAAAAGGTGATTGGGGAGGTGCGCGGCGGCAAAGCCGCCGCGCACCTCCCCTTTGATTCACTCCCCCTCCCAGCTTCGCTGGGAGGGGGCCGGGGGGAGGGCGGCGATTGCTATATAGTGCTGACACATACGACAATCGCTTGGGGACATACTCATCACAAAACAGTATCAATTCCGATTATACACGATGCGCGCCTGTGGAAAACCGGTGGAAACGTGTGGGATAACTGTGGGATAGGTGTGGGATACATAGTGCGACGTATTTTGCGGCGTCCACACGGCCTCAAAACGCTGATCAGTTGGTCCGCCGGGTACCCGCCGCGGAGGTTGTGGATAACTCCGCGCGCCGGCGTCACTTCAGGATATAGTACGTCGCTCTCTTGTCGCCGATCTTGAGCAGGACGTTTTTGTCGACCATCTCGGCCAGGTCGCGGCGGATCGTCTCTTCGGACACGTCGGGAACCAGTTCATGGTAGTCCCGGTTCGTGATGCGCCCGTTAGCCTGCAGCCAGCGCACCGCCTGCATTTGTCGGTCGTTCAGCGCGTATTTCTGCCAGCGCGCCGCGTCCGGTACTTCGGCGCGAAAGTCGTCGCCCGGACCGTACAGCGTCACCTTGAAACCGTTGGCCGTCTCGGCGAAGCGCGGGCGCGACAGGCCGTGCTCCTTCGCCAGCCGCAGGATGCGGTCGATGCCGTAGCCGAGCCGCTCGATGAAGCCGAGGTCGGCCAGCAACTGCACGATCACGTCGTTGCGGCTGAAGCGCTCGTCCACCATGTTCTTGAGCGTGACATGCCCCGGCAGGCGACCCGGCGAGTACACCTCCAGGCGGTCGCTATACAGCGCGATGCGGATCTCGTCACCGCGAATCGAATAGTCGCGGTGCGCCACGGCGTTGACGATCAACTCGCGAACGGCCGCGCGCGGGTATTCCAGCCGTTCCTCGCGCGCCAACCCGCTGAGGCGTGCGCCGCGCCGCATGCGGGCGACGACGAAGCCCTCGGCGCGGCGAATCTGCTCGGGCAGGGTGTCGCGCACCTCTTCCTTCTCGAACGCGTCCGCCATCGCCTGACCGTCGTAGCGCGCCAGCAGGATGCCGCACTGGTTGAGGTGCCGGGTCGGGTCGCGGCCAAACATCAGTAGCCCGGCGACGGTCGGTTTCAGTTCGCCGCCGTCGCGCCGCGCACAGCCGCGCCGCAGCAGCACGTCGTCGACGGGCAGGCTGGCCAGCGCCTCGACGGCGCCCGCGTACGCCCGTACGCGCCGCTCGTCCAGGTCGTCGCGGGTCGCGCCGGCGACCATTTGCGACTCGTAGCCCGTTTCACCGCGCTCCAACAGCAACTGGCGCAGGCGGCGCGTCCCAAGCGGGGTATTGCGCGTCCCGTCGCGCACCAGGTACTTGCCGCGCAGATTGTACACGTGCGGCAAACCCTTGGGCACATGGATGAGCAGACACGGCTTGCTGTCCACCTCGGCGCGCTCCGGCAGGGGCAGCATCATCGGCGGGGAGCAGAGCATGTATGCGCGCATGGCGGCATCGTGGGCGCGCTCCGACGATTTCAAGCCGGCTGCGCCGATGATTACCGTGCCGCCGTCAGCGTTGGCCAGCGCAACCAGTTGCGCGGCGAGCGCGCGAGCAGAGACCGGCTCGGGCAGGAGTTCGATCTCTTGCCCGGAGCCGTCCGCGATCAATGCCTCAATCTCGCCGGGGGTCATCGGAACGGGGGAAGGGCGGCCGGTCGGAACCGGCGCGCCGCAAGTTTACATGCCGGTCTGATTCATCAACAGGTAGCCGACCACCGCGGCGCCTGAGCAACAGCAACACAGCACAAAGACGAGCACGCCGGCAATAATGGCGAACTTGCGGCGGCCGCCGGCGGGATCGGGAGGCGGTAGCATCGAACCGCCGGCACCGCCCGTTGCGCCGCCGTAACTGGAGGCGGCCGGCTGTGGCGCCGGCGCGTCGGCCGGTCGGCTTGTGTACGCAGACGTCGCCGGCGCGGGGCGCGCGAGCGGCACGCTGGCTGTGGTCGCCGGCATGACGATGCCGCACTCGTCGCAGAACTTGGCTCCTTCGCGGACATTATGGCCGCAATTCGGACAGATCATTGAATGAAACTCCAATGGAGGCTAATGATGCGCAGCGGCGTAGTCCGCTGCGGTTAATGGGCCGCCGGCGCACTGGCTGGCGGCTGCTCCGGCGCTTTGGGAACGGAATGCTGGTGCCGTACCGAACGGCCACGGCGCAGGTTCGCGGCGGGGCGCGTCACCGGCTTTTCCGCCACGAGCGCGACCGACAGCACGTCGGCGATCGTTTTGACGAGCACTATACTAAGGTCGCGCTGCACGTTCTTCGGCACGTCCACCAGGTCCTTGCGGTTCTTGTACGGCAGGATGAACGTCTTTAAGCCGGCGCGGTGGGCGGCCAGTGTCTTTTCTTTCACGCCGCCAATCGGCAGCACACGCCCGCGCAGGGTCATCTCGCCGGTCATCGTCACATCGCGGCGCACCGGACGCCGGGTCAACGCGGAAATCAGCGCCGTGGCGACGGTCACGCCGGCGCTGGGGCCGTCTTTGGCGACCGCCATCTCCGGGAAATGGATATGAATGTCGATGCGGTCGAAGTTGGCTGTGATGCCAAGCTCGCGGGCATGTGCGCGGGAATACGACAGCGCCGCCTGTGCCGACTCCTGGAGCTGCTCGCCGACCTGGCCGGTCAATTGCATGCCGCCCTTGCCGTCCATGATAATCACTTCGAGCGGCATGGTATCGCCGCCCCCGCTGGTCCAGGCCACGCCCATGGCGACGCCGATCTCGTCCTGCTCCTCCATCACGCCGTAGTCGAACTTCGGCGGGCCGAGATACTTCCCGATTGTCAGCGGGGTGACCTGGCTGACAGGCGGTTTGTCCTCCGCCACGCGTCGCGCTACCTTGCGGCAGATGTTGGCCAGTTCACGGTCGAGGTTCCGCACGCCGGATTCGTAGGTGTACTCGCGAACCAGGGAACGCAGCGCCAAGTCGGTAATGCGCAACTGTTTTAGACCGTGCTCCTTCAACTGCTTGGGCACCAGAAAGGTCCGCGCGATCTTGAGCTTCTCCGACTCGGTGTAGCCGGAGAAGCGGATGACCTCCAGTCGGTCCTGCAGCGCCCAGGGCACCGGGTCGAGCCAATTGGCGGTCGTGATGAACAGGACGCGCGACAGGTTGTACGGCACGTCGAGGTAGTGGTCCGAGAACGCATGGTTCTGTTCGGGGTCCAGCACTTCGAGCAGCGCCGCCGACGGATCGCCGCGATAGTCGGCGCCGATCTTGTCGATCTCGTCGAGCATGAAGATCGGGTTGACGGTGCCGGCGCGCCGCATGGTCTGGATGATGCGCCCGGGCATCGCGCCGATGTAGGTACGGCGGTGCCCGCGAATCTCGGCCTCGTCGCGGATGCCGCCGAGCGATACGCGCACGAACGAGCGGCCGAGCGCCTCGGCGATCGACTTGCCGAGCGAGGTCTTGCCGGTGCCCGGCGGCCCGACGAAGCAGAGGATCGGCGTGCGCATCGTGTCCGACGCCAGCTTGCGCACGGCGATGTGCTCGATGATGCGCTCTTTCACCTTGGGCAGGCCGAAGTGGTTGGCGTTCAGCACCTGCTCGACCGCGTTCAGGTCGAAGTTGTCCTCGGTCGTCTTCGACCACGGCAGGTCGATGATCCAGTCGAGGTACGTCCGCACGATGCCGATCTCCGGCGAGGCGGACGGCATCTGGGCCAGGCGTTCGAGTTCCTTGGCGGCTTTGAGGCGCACCTCTTCGGGCAGTTCCAGCTTGGCCAGTTTCTCGCGCAGTTCTTTTACATCGCCGAGCGGCCCGCCGCCTTCGCCGAGTTCGTTCTGGATGACGCGAATCTGCTCGCGCAGAAAGTATTCCTTCTGCGACTTGTCCATTTCCTGGTGGACACGATCTTGAATCTGATGTTCAAGCTCGGTGACGCTGATTTCCTTTTCGAGGATGGCGTGTACTCGCTGCAGCCGGTCGGCCGGCGCGACCGCTTCGAGCAGGTCCTGCAGCTCCGGCAGCGTCAGGCGCAGCGTGGAGGCGATCAGGTCGGCCTGCATGCCCGGCTCGGTCGAGCCGATCACGCTGCTGTAGATCTCCTCGGGCATCTGGCCGCTCAACTGGGCATAACGCTCGAACAGTGTGCGCACGGCGCGCATGAGCGCCTCGGTGGCGAGCGTGCTGCGGCGCGGCTCGACGATCGGCATGACGCGTACCCGGAAGAACGGGTCGGTCTGCTCGTAGGAGTCGATCTTGACGCGCTGGACGCCCTGGGCAAGGATGCTGGTGGCGCCGTCGGGCATGTGCAGCAGGCGGCCGATTTCGATGAGCGTCCCGGTCTCGTATAGGTCGTCGGGCGCCGGATCGTTATGGTCGGCGCTGCGCTGGGCGACGACCACAATCATCTGGTCGTGGTCGAGCGCGTCTTCCAGCGCGCGCATCGAGCGCTCGCGACCGACCAGCAGCGGCGTCAGGACGTGCGGGAAGAGCACCGTCTCGCGCAGCGGCACGAGCGGGTACGATTGCATTACGGAACGACGGGTTGTGGTGCCGCGTGTGCGGCGTCTGGCAGTGGCCATCAATATACTCCTAACATCCTTCATTTTAAGCGGGAACAGATCAAACATGAAACGGCCCGGCCGCATGCGGCATAAACAGTACAGACCAGCGTGGTTGGCCGCTTAGGTGCTCTCGCATCATCGCAAGTTGACTATGTCCCAGTTCGCCCTGTCGAGGGAGGCCGCACCGCGCGTGGCGCGCGGCGCGGCAGAAACTGTCATCCTGAGCGCGAAGGCAACACCATGACGTGTGCGCATGCTGCACGCGCGAAGGATCTGAACTCTGCGGCAGGGCTTGCCGGCAAAATGGTAACTCGTTGAAGTCTCTGGGCAGCGCGGAGGCAAGACGATGGCCGGTGAGACTGTCACATGGGCGAGACGTTCGAACTGTGGCGCCCCGGATTCTTCGCGCGCGAAACGTGGTGCGCTCCATCAGCTTGGCCTCCGCGCTCAGAATGACCCGTGGAGTTTCCCGATTCATGCCGCTTCTGCTATAGTCTGCGTTGTGCGCAAACATGTCCTCGCCATCGTGCTGTATGCGCTGATTGCCATCGCGCTGACCCAGCCACTCGCGCTGAATTTTGCGACGCACGTCGTGGGCGACGGCAGCGACGACCCGGCGCTGACCTGGAACCTCTGGTGGTTCAAGCGCGCGGTGCTCGACTTGCACGTGTCCCCGTTGATCTCCGACGCCATGTTCTACCCGATCGGCATCAACCTGGCTTTCTACACGCTGACGCTGCTCAACGACGCGCTGTCGCTGCCGCTGCAGGCGGCCTTCGGCCTGGTACCGGCTGCCAATCTGCTGCTGCTCTCTTCGTTCGTGCTCGGCGGCTACGGCGCGTTCCTGCTTTCGGCGTACGTTCTGAAACAGGTGTTACCCGGACCGGCGCGCGGGCTGGCGCTGGCCGCATTTGGCGGCGGCATCGTCTACGCGTTCTCGACCAACAAGGCGCTCTATGCGTCGCTCGGCCAGTTCAACATCGCGTCGTCGCAATGGATTCCGTTCTATGTCCTGTTCGTGTTTCAGTTGCGGGATGCGCTTTCTGCCGCGCCGGGTCGCGCCTGGTGGCGGTTGCCGCCGCCGGCCGTGCGGGCCGCCGCGCTGGCGGCGCTGTTTCTGCTCCTGCAGGCGTACGCCGAGTTCACGTTCGCGTCGTTTCTGGTCGTCTTTACGGCGCTCTTTGCGCTGGCCAACTGGCGGCAGGCGCGCATGTGGCTGGGGCTGGCGCTGACCGGCACGCTGTTCACGCTCTGCTTCCTGCCGATTCTCGTGCCGATGCTGCAAGAACTGGCGACCGAGGGCGACATCTTCGTTGAGGGCTCGGGCTTCGCCGAGGCGTTCTCAGCCGACCTGCTTGGCTTCGTCGTGCCCGGCCGCCTGCACCCGCTGCTCGGCGGCCTCGATGCGGCGTTCAACTTCCCGTACATCAATTTCGTGTTCGTCGGCTGGCTGACGCTGGCGCTGGCGGCTATCGGCGTGTGGATCTGGCGGCGCTCGCCGTCAGTCCGCTTCTGGGCGCTCTACACCCTATCGTTCGCGCTGATCGCGCTCGGCCCACAGTTGCGCGTGGACGGTGCGGTGATCGACCTGCCGCTGCCGTTTCGCATCTTTCAGCTACTGCCGTTCTTCAAGGGCAACCGCTACCCGAGCCGCTACTCCGTCATGATCACGCTCGGGATCGCGGTGCTGGTCGCGCTGGCGCTCGCATGGATCATTCGGCGCATGCAGGCACGGCGCGGGATGCGCGCTGCCGTCGTGCTGCCGGCGCTGGCAATCACGCTCATGCTGGGCGAGCACTGGGCGATCCTGCCACTCTCGGACTATCGTGCGCCGTCGTTCTATCAGGAGATCCGCGACGACCCCGGCGACTTTACGGTGCTGGAAATTCCGCTCGACTGGCGCAACGGCTTCCGCATCACCGGCACGCTCGACAAGGTCTTCATGCTCTCGCAGTTCTATCAGACGATCCACGCGAAGCCGATGTTGAGCGGCAACACGAGCCGCAACCCGGAACTGAAGTTCCAGTACTTCACGGAAGCTCCGGTCATCAACTCGCTGATTGCGCTGGAAACGGGCCACGATCTCGATGCGGCGACGATGGATCAGGATCGGCGCTTGGCACCCGATGTGATGCGGTTCTTCAACGTGCGCTATATCGTCGTGCGGCCGGAGGCTGGCGACCGCGTTCAGCCGTATCTCGATGCGGCGTTGCCGGGGCTGTCGCTTTGGCGCGAGGATGGCGGCGTGCGGGTCTACCGGCTGGCGCCGTTGTCGGTAGCCGCGAACCTGTCTGTAACGCCTGGCGATGCACAGGCGCGGCTCAACTTTGCGGAGGGTTGGGGCGAACTCGGAGCGCCGCGTGTGTGGGCGCAGCGCAGCGAAACGCGCTTGCTGCTGCCGCCGTTTCCCGATGGCGCAAACTTGCAGATGACGCTGTTTTCGCCCGGTGCGCAATCGTTGTCCGTGGCGATCAATGGGCAGGTAATTGGCGCGCAGCCTCTCCGTATGGGCGCCGGCGAATATCGTGTCTCGGTGCCGCGCGGCGTGGCTGACCGACCGGTCAACGACGTGCGCCTGACCTGGGGCGCGCTGTGGCCGGTTAGCGCTATACCTAGAACCTCCGGATCAACCGCACCGTTCATTGTGGCGAAAAGCGCGGGCAACGAAGTCGGCGACTTCGCGCACCTCTGGGTTGACGGGGTGGACTATGCGCCGAATGCACGCGGATACAACGTCTGGTACGATGGCCGCGTGGCGTCCTTCGATACGTTCAGCGCAACAGCCGATGCCGACGCATTTGCTGCACTGCTGGCGTCCGATCCATCCATACTCGCGTTTGCGGTGCGCGACGAGGCGTCGCGATACCTGACGGGGGCGATTATCGACCAACTCCGCCGATATGGAGTGCGCACGGACATTGGCTGGCGCTGGAGCCATGCGGTCGTGATGATGCGTGCTCGCGACGGTGCGCGTATCGTGAACGAGAACGCCTCGCCGATTCGCCCCGCGACCGCGTCGTTTGGCGAGCGGATCAGCGCGCCAATGGCGGCGGGCGCTCTGGAGGGCTTTGAGTGGCTCGCCAGCCGTTGACTCCCCCCGCTGTGCGTTCTCTGCACCGGCTGGCAATTGATATTGCCGCCGTCCTGCTGGTGCTGGCGTATGTCGCGTTTGCGGCGACACTGGCGGTGCGCCAGCACGACTCGTTCCACACGCACGCTTTTGATATGGCGTACTTCGACAACGTCATGTGGAACACGTCACAGGGGCGGCTGTTCGTCAACGACATGCCGGACAAACCGCGTATCTTCCTCGGCGAGCACGTCTCGCCGCTGTTGATTGTCCTCGCGCCGCTGTACTGGCTCTGGCCGGACGCGCGTATGCTATTGATCGCGCAAGCGTTTGCGCTGGCGCTCACGACGGTGCCAGCCTATCTGCTGGCGCGGCGCGCGCATCCACTCGCTGCGCTGCTTTTGTTGGCCGCGCTCCTGCTCAATCCGGCGATGATCGGCGTGGCACTCAGCGAATTTCATGAAATCAGCCTGGCCGCGCCGTTACTCGCCTTTGCACTGTGGGCGATGGTCAACGGGCGCGCCCGGATCATGGTCGGCTGCCTGCTGGCGGCTCTGCTGGCCAAAGAGGAGGTCGCGGTCGTCGTGGCGGCGACTGGCGTCTATGTGTTCATCGCGTGGCCGCGCGCCGGTCACACACGCCATGCGCGCTGGCTCGGCGCTGGGCTTGCGGCGGGTGCGCTCGGCTGGCTGGCGTTCGTCTGGGGTGTGCTGCCATCGCTGCTGCCGGAAGCGGTCTCGCACTGGCGCTTGCGCTACGGCGACATTGCGCCGACGCCACTGCAGGGCGCGATGCGCATGCTGACCGACCCGGCGTTCCTGATCAGCCGGTTTGCCGTGCCTGCGAAAGGCGCGGCGGTACTGCGCGTCCTGGCGCCGCTCGGTTTCCTGCCGCTGCTCTCGCCGGGGCTTGCGGCGCCGGCGCTGGCGGTGCTGGGCTATCTGCTGGCGTCGAGCAAGCACAGTGTGTCCGAGTTGCAGGTCTGGTACGTGGCACCGCTGCTGCCGATCCTATTCATCGCCACGGCGCGCACGATTGAGCGCGCGCGACCACGGTTCGCTCTGGCGCTGAGCGGACTATGCCTGCTGGCGGCGATCTGGGGGTATTGGCAGTACGGCGAGGGGCCGCTGGCTGCGCAATACGAGCCTGCGCGTTTCGCCGTCACCGAGCGCACGGCGTGCGGCCACAAACTGCTCGAATTGATCCCGCCTGCGGCATCGCTCTCCGCGCTCGACAATCTGATGCCGCACCTGGCACACCGCTCGTCGCTCTGGGTGTTCCCGTCGATGGGAGAGCCGCTGGCCGAGTACGTGGCGATTGACGCGAACTATGAAGCAGCGGGCGGCTACAGCAACTGGCCGCTCGTTCGCCGCCTCGACGTGCCGGCGTTCGTCAATCGCTTCCTGTCGGACCCGGCGTACGCGTTGATCGGCGACGGCTGTGACTACAAAGTGCTGCAATACACGGTGACGCCGCGCATTCCGCGCGCGCTCGACGAGACGTTTGGCGCGCAGGTCGATCTGCTCGGGTTCGACGTTGCGGTGCGCGATGCGGACGGTATCTACCGACCCGCAGCCGGGCCGCTGAAAGCCGGGCAAGCGGCGCGTGTCATCCTGTGGTGGCGCGCCCGCGCTCCGGTGATGCGCCCGTACACGGTGTTCGTGCATGCGCTCGCCGCCGACGGTCAACTGGCCGGGCAGCACGACGGCCCGCCGGCGGGTGGAACGCGGCCGTCCACCGAGTGGGTCGCGGGCGATATGGTGCGCGACGCGCACTACCTGACGGTGGCATCCGACGTAGCACGGGTACTCGTTGGATTGTACGATGCACCGAGCGGCGTGCGCCTAACGACCGCCGGCGGTGACGACTCCGTGACCATTGCCCCGCTGCCGTAGAGACATTTGTCTGACATACAATAGCCGAACAGCATCAAGGCGTCGTTGACGGTTTCACGCGCATTCACTATAATGCGCGCGTTAAACGCGCCCACAGACACCCACCGAAACGATCTTGTCTGACATACGCGCATACGACCGCGTCTCTGCCCCGTCAGGGTCATCCGCATCGGCTGATCGCGAGACACGGCTCTCTTCTGGCGCGACGTAGGCACAAGGCTGCGTTTCCGGTGGACTCACTTGCTCGTCTCGCCGCCGATGAACGGCGACGTCACGCACGGAGAACGATCTATGCCACCACACCGAAACTCATACCGCCCGGTCATCATGGGCCGGAATGGCGTTGTCGCTTCGGCGCATTCGCAGGCGTCGCTCGCCGGCCTGCAGGTGCTGATGGAGGGCGGCAACGCGATGGATGCGGCGGTCGCCATCGGCAGCACCATCACGGTCGTCGAGCCGTACATGTCCAGTATTGCCGGTATCGGTGTCATGATGGTGTACGATGCGAAGTCCGGCGAGCGGCACGTGCTCGACTTCGTCGGCCCGGTGCCGAAGGGCGCCGACCCCCGGCAGGCGACGATCGAGGAGTTGTCTCACGGGCCGAAGGCGTGCATCGTGCCGGGCAACGCGGCCGGCTGGCTGACGCTGCACGCGCGCTGGGGCACGCTGCCGCGCGAGCGGCTGTTCGCGCACGCGATCCGGCTGGCCGACGAGGGCACGCCGTTCACCTGGAAGAACTGCGAGTTCATCGAAGCGGCGCGCCCGGTGTTGATGACGTCGACCGCCGCGCGCGAGCGCTTCCTCGACAACGCCCAACCGGGGCGCTTGATGGTGCAGAAGGATCTGGCCAAGACGTTCCGGCAGGTGGCCGAGGGCGGCATCGACGCCTTTTATCGTGGCCCGATCGCGAAGGCGATCTGCCGCGGCGTGCAGGAGGCCGGCGGCTGGCTGAGCGAAGAGGACATGGCGAACTGGGCGCCGACGTGGCGCAAGCCGCTGACCACGACATTTCGCGGTTATGAATTGGCGACGACCCCGCTGCCATTCCCGGCGTGGCAGATGCTCGCGACGCTCAACATGCTCGAGCACGACGACCTGAATGCGTGGGGCCACAACTCCGCCGAGTACCTGCATCACTTGGTCGAGGCGGTCAAACTGGCGAACGCCGACCGTGTTGCGTACGGCTATCAGGATGCGCCGCCGCTGGCCGGACTGCTCTCCAAAGAGTATGCGGCGTCGCAGCGCAAGCGCATCGACCCGCGCAAAGCGGCGGTCACCGGCGGAGAGCGCTTCAATCCGGAGCGCTTGCCCGAGCAGTTGCAGCCGGGCACCCCAGCCGATTTTATGCGCGAGCACACGACGCACTTCGCCGTCGCGGACGCGCAGGGCAACGTCGTCACGGTCACGCAGACGCTGGGACCTTTCTTCGGCTCGGCGTTCATTCCGCCCGGCACCGGCATCACGATGAACAGCATGGACCTGTGGGCCGATCTCGACCCGCAAAGCCCGCAGTACCTGCGCCCCGGCTTCCGTCCCGCAACGAACATGTCGCCGATGCAGATCTATCGCGACGGGCAGTTCCAGATCTCGATTGGTACGCCCGGGGGCTATGGCATCCTGCAGACGACGGTTCAGATGACGCTGAACCTGCTGGCGTTCGGAATGAACATCCAGGAAGCGATCGAGATGCCGCGCGCTCGCATTGCGCGCGGGCGAGGGTTGGATGTCGAAAGCCGCATCGTCTCGGACGTGCGCGCCGGGTTGGAAGCGCGCGGTCATCAACTCAATCTGCTGGGCGACTGGTCGTACGGGGTCGGCGGCGGACAGGGGCTGCTGCGCGATGGCGCGGCGGGCGTCTGGATGGGCGGCGCCGATCCGCGCCGCGACGGCTACGCGCTGGCCTATTGATGCGACACGATGACGGGATGACAAGATGACAGGGTGACAGGATGACAAGATGAAGGGGTGACAAGGTGACCGGGTGAAAAGGCACAACCGAGTGCCCGTCACCGGGGCATCATGTCACCGTGTCGTCTCTTCATCTTGTCATCTTGTCATCCTGTCTCTGTGAGAAGGGGGAATCGTGATCAAAGTCGTGTTGGTGGGCGCCGGCTTTATCGCCGAGAGCCACCTCAAAGGCTACTTGCAAGCGGCCAACGCGCAGGTGGCGGCCGTCGTCGATGTGGATGCCGGACGCGCGCGCCGCATGGCGGCGATGGCGGGCGGCGTGCCATGGCTCACCGATTACCGCGAAGCGCTCAACATGGCCGACATCGTGGATGTCTGCACCACGAGCGCGACGCACGTGGAGATCGGGACGGCGGCGGCGCGCGCCGGGAAGCACGTGCATATTGAGAAGCCGTTTGCGATGACCGTTGCCGAGTGCGAAACGCTGCTGAACGCCTGTGAGCAGGCCGGTGTGAAGGTCATGGCCGGGCAGACCGAGCGTTTCAAGCCGGTGCACGAGCAGATGAAGCAGGTGATCGAGCGCGGCGATATCGGCAAGTTGGTGATGGCGCGCGTGAACACCGATGCCGGTCATTTCTGGCCGGGCGGCTGGCAGGGCTGGCAGATCGACCCGGCGCTTTCGGGCGGCCTGTTCCTGCACCTGGGCATTCACATGCT
Organism: Chloroflexota bacterium; assembly: GCA_016235055.1. NCBI lineage: Bacteria > Bacillati > Chloroflexota > Chloroflexota bacterium. The sequence goes on from JACRMK010000050.1 coordinate 101,723, forward strand.
CGACCTGCTGCTGTGGCTGTTCGACCGTCCGCCGCGCTCCATCTACGCACAGACGATCAAGCGCGCGTCGAGTGCGATGGACATGAACGACTACTATCAGGCGATTATCCGCTTCGCGGATGACTCGACGGCGATCGCCAACCTGACCTACGCGCTGCCGCGGCGCGGCGACAGCGTGCGCGCCGCGATGCTGGTCGGTTCGCACGGCTCGGCGTATCACAACCTGAGCGACGACGCCTACCTGATCAGCGACACCGGGCTGCATTTCGTGGACGACGGACTGGATCCGCCGATTGCCCGGCAGGTCGCGCATTTTGTGGACTGTGTGGAACAGGGCCGCGACCCGATGGTGACGCCGGCCCAGATCCGAACGGCGCTGCGCACGGCGCTGGCTGCCGACGAGTCGTCACGCACCGGTCGCGTGGTCGAGATTTGAAGCAGGAAACGAACCAACCATGACTGACCAACTGGGAGTTCTGCTGCTTTCGTGTGTCCGCCATCAGCGCGACTATGCGCCGTACATCGCGGCGCATCCGCGCCTGAAGATCGTCGCCGTCGCCGACGAACCGGGCCTGCCGGACTGGATGCGCAAGGCGAATGTCGACATGGCGGCGAACTACAACGTGCCGTACATTGAAGACGTGGCGGCTGCGTTGGCGCGCCCGGGCGTGCAGATCGCCTCGGTCTGCACCGAGCCGACGCGCCATGCGCGGCTGGCGACGCAGGCCGCGCTGGCTGGCAAGCATGTGCTGGTCGACAAACCGATGTGCACGACGCTGGAAGATGGCGACCGGCTGATTGCGGCGGTGAAGCAGGCCGGCGTCAAATGCACGTACATTCACCGCCTGTACAGCCAGTCCACACAGATGGCGCGGCAGGCGATCCTCGACGGTAAACTGGGACTGCCGTATGCGCTGCATGTCGACTTTCTGTCGGGCGGCGGTCTGGGTTCTGGCGCGGTGGAGGACTTCCGGCTGGTTGTGGACAGCACGTTGAGCGGCGGCGGCGAGATGATGAACTTTCTCGTCTACCCGGTCGGCTACCTGCGTTTCCTGACCGGGCTGGAGATCGTCAGCGTGTACGCGGCGGCGGGCACGCACTTCTTCGAGCCGCATCGCCAGTGGGGCGTCGAGGACCTGGCTTCGGTGGCGTTTACGCTGGAGCGCGGCGTCGTGGCGACCGTCACCGTCGGGCGCATTCCCGCCGTGCTGCCGAACGTCGGCGAGTTTACGATCCGCATCCACGGCTCGCACGGCTACCTGTTCGTGGACGAGTACCGGCCGCGCGTCGATATCTACGGCGAACGCGGGTTGGGTGTGAGCGCGCGGGTCGCCAACGACCCGGGCGCGGCGCGCACGGTCGGCATCCTCGACGACTTCATCGCCGCGATCGACACGGGCCGCGAGCCGCTGGTGGGACCGCGTGATGGCCGCGCCGTCACGGCGGCGATCCTGGCTGCGTACGAGTCGTCGAGGACCAACCAGGTCGTGGAGGTCGCGTGAAAGAGCAACTGCTGGCGTGGATCGCGCAGGACGAAGCGCTGCTGGTCGATTTCCTGTCGCGTTTCATTCAGGTGCCATCACCGAACCCGCCCGGCGACACGCGCGCGGCCACGGCGTACCTGCAGCAGTTCCTGGACGCCGAGGGCGTGCCGTCGCGCATTGTCGCGCCGCAGGTGACGATGCCGAACCTGGTGGCCAGCTTCGCGGGCGCAGCGGCGGGCCGCCACCTGGTGCTGAACGGGCACATCGACGTCTTCCCGGTGTCCGACGAGGCGCGCTGGACTTACCCGCCGTGGTCGGGCATGGTGGCGGACGGTAAGGTATACGGTCGCGGCGCGATAGACAGCAAGGCCGGCACGACCGCGATACTGTTCGCCTATCGCTACCTGTACCGCATCCGCGATCAGTTGAAGGGCCGCCTGACGCTGACGTGCGTTTCCGATGAGGAGACGTTTGGCGCCTGGGGCGCGCGCTACCTGGTTGAAAACGACCCGGCGGTGCGCGGCGACTGTCTGATGAGCGCCGAGCCGTCGAGCCCATGGTGCGTGCGCTTTGGCGAGAAGGGGCTGCTCTGGCTGGAGTTGACTGTGCAGACGCGTGGGGCGCATGGCGCGTATGCGCACATGTCCGAAAGCGCGACGAAGGTAGCCGCCCGGCTGATCGGCGAGCTGGAAAGCCTGACACAACTGCCGGTCGATATGCCGGCGGTTGTGCGCGAGGCGCTGCAGACGGCGCGCGCCGAAGTGGAGCGGGCGCACGGCGCGGGTGCGGCAGAGGTGATTCCCGCGATCACGGTGAACATCGGGCGCGTGGAAGGCGGCGTCAAGGTCAACATGACCCCGTCGCAGGCGCGCATCGAGCTGGATGTGCGCCTGCCGATCGGCGTCACGCGCGAGGTCGTCATGGATGCGCTCGGGCGCATCCTGGAACGCTATCCGCAGGCAACGGTGCGCGAGATGCACCACAACGCCGCCAACTGGTGCGATCCGAATCACCCGATGGTGCGGATCGTGCAGGAGAACGTGCGGGCGCTCAAGGGCTTCACGCCGAAGCCGGTCGTCAGCCTGGGCGGCACCGACACCCGGCTGTGGCGGTATATCGGCGTGCCGGCGTTCGTGTATGGCACCTCGCCCTCGAACATGGGCACGGTCGACGAGTACGCCTCGATCGACGAGTTCTTGCATACGGTGCGCGTTCACACGCTCGCGGCATACGACTACCTGACCGGGGCCGGCAACTGAGCGGACGACACGGGTAAACGACGGCGTGAAAGAACAGTTGCTGGCATGGATCGAACAGGATCGCGACCGTCTGGTCGATTTCTTGTCGCGCTTTGTGCAGGTGCCATCGCCGAACCCGCCCGGCGACACGCGGGATGCCATGGCGTTCGTGCAGGCGCATCTCGACGCGGCGCAGATGCCGTATCGCCTCATCGCGCCGCGGCCGGCGATGCCCAACCTGGTCGCGTCGTTCGACGCACCGCATCCCGGCAGGCACCTGGTGTTGAACGGGCACGTCGATGTCTTTCCAGTGTCTGAGGACGCACGCTGGAGCTTTCCGCCGTGGTCGGGCGCGACGGCCGATGGCAAGCTCTACGGACGCGGGGCGACCGACATGAAGGCGGGCACCACCGCCATCGTCTTTGTCTACGGCTACCTGCACCGCATCCGCGAGCAGTTGCGTGGCACATTGACGCTCACCTGCGTTTCCGACGAGGAGACGTTCGGCACGTGGGGATCGAAGTACCTGGTTGAGAACCATCCCGAAACGCACGGCGACTGCGTGCTGAATGCGGAGCCGTCGGGCCCGTATTGTGTCCGTTTTGGCGAGAAAGGGCTGCTCTGGCTGGAATTGATCGTCGAGACCCCGGGCGCGCACGGCGCGTACGCGCACATGAGCGAGAGCGCGACCAAGGTCGCCGCGCGGCTGGTCGGCGATCTCGAACAGTTGACCAAGCTCACGGTTGATCTGCCCGTCCCGGTGCGCCGGGCGCTCGATGCCGCTCACGAAGAGTTGGAACGCACCTTCGGGGCCGGCGCGACGGGTGTCATCCCTGCCATTTCCCTGAACGTCGGCATCATGGAGGGCGGTGTCAAGGTCAACATGATTCCGTCCCGCGCGCGCATTGAGTTGGATATCCGCCTGCCGATTGGAGCCAGCCGAGAATACCTGATGTTCGAGTTGCAGCGCATCCTGCGGGGGTACCCGCAGGTGACCGTGCGCGAAGCGTACCATACCCCGGCTAACTGGTGCGACCCGGCGCATCCATTGCTGCGCTTTGTGCAGGACAATGCGCGCCAGGTGACCGGTATCATGCCGAAGCCGGTCGTGAGCCTGGGCGGCACGGATTCGCGCTTCTGGCGTTTCAATGGCATTCCGGCCTTCATCTATGGTGTGACGCCGCATAACATGGGCGCGTTTGACGAGCACGTGCTGGTCGATGAGTTTCTCAACAGCGTGCGTGTCTATACACTCGCGGCGTACGACTACCTGACTGCGGCGGGCGCTTGACCGGGCAACAACATACCTACCATCCAGCCGCAGAGGCGCCTGGATAGCTGCTCTCGGAGTCCGAGTCGTCTGGGTGCCTTTGGGTTTACATATAGAACAGGAGCGCTGTGACGAAACTAAGAGCAGGTATCATCGGGCTTTCGGACGTGATCACGTCGGCCAAAGCCGACGCCGCGCCGCACCCCGTGCTGGGCACCAAGATGCCGTACACGCACGCGGCAGCCTACGAGATCTCCCCGACGACCGAGTTGGTCGCTATCTGCGACATCGTGCAGCCGCCGCTCGACCGTTTCAAAGACCGCTGGGGTGCGCGCTGGCCCGACCTGAAGTACTTCACCGACTGGCGCGCCATGCTTGCCGAGACGAAGCTCGACGTGTTGAGCATCTGCACGCCCGACGACGTGCACGCCGACATGGTCGTGGCCGCCTGTGAGGCGGGCATCAAGGGCATCATCTGCGAGAAGCCGATCGCGACCACCATGAAGGATGCGCTGCGCATGGTCGAGACGACCGAGCGGTACGGCGTCAAGATGTCGATCGAGCACACGCGGCGCTGGGTGTACGACTATCACGAGGCGCGCGCCCAGGTGCGGGCGGGCCGGATCGGGCAGTTGCGGCGCATCGTCGGCACATTGAACGGTGAGCGCGCGATGCTGTTCCGCAACGGCACGCACCTGATCGACCTGATCTGTTTCTTTGCCGAGAGCGACCCCGAATGGGTGACCGGCGCGCTGGATGCCGAGTTCGATGGCTACGGACCGCGCTACGCGGGCGACGGCGGCCGCCTCCCGAAGTTCGACCCCGGCGCAGTTGGCATCATTAGCTTCAAGAACGGCGTGCGCGCCCTGTACCAGGGCTCGCAGGGCACGATCGGCGGTCTCTACCTGGAACTGATCGGCGACAAGGGTCGCATCCATGTCGGCGCGTCGGATCACGAATTCACGCTGTCCACCACCGGCGATGGCCCGTACGATGTCGTGACGCGCAACCTGCCGCGCCATCATACGACGCGCGGCACGCTGCAGGCCGTCATCGAGGAGATGGCCGAACTGGTCGTGAACGGCGGCGAGAGCGTGTCGCCCCCGCGCGAGGCGCTGCGCTCGCTGTCGATCATGCTGGGCATGCTGCAATCGCACCACCGGGCCGGGGTGCGCGTCGCGATGCCGGTTTCTGATATGTAAGCGCTCTATGCCGCTCAAGTAATATAGGTTAGAATACTGGCAAAGGAGGTGATGCCTGCACGAGCCATTTCATGATATTTGTGCCCTGTCGTCGGACACCATCTGAAGATTCGCCATCCTCAAGGAGGAGAGTAGTGCATAATTCACTTAAGCTTCGCACCGCCCTGTTGATTATTGCGGTGCTGGCCGTGATTGTCGCGTGCGGTCCGTCTACCGCAGCGCCAACCACGGCGCCGGTCGCACCAACCACGGCTCCTGCCGCGGCCACGCCGACCAAGGCCGCCGCTGCCGCGACGACCGCGCCGGTAGCCACTACAGCCGCATCAACCACCGGCCTGCCGGCCGATGCCGCGCCTGCTGACAAGCAAGTCCTGAAGGTTGCATGGCAGGGCTTCGGCTCGCAGGAGCCGCTGGCTCCGTGGAGCGTCCGCTGGGGCGGCCAGGCCATCGCCATCAACGAGTTCCTCTCGCCCGTGTACCATGACGTGGACTTCAACCCGCGCCCGTTGCTGGCCGAGTCGTTGACCTCGAGCGCCGACAAGAAGACGTGGACCATCAAGATCAACCCCAAGGCGGTCTGGTCTGACGGCACGCCGGTCACCGCGCAGGACATGAAGGATGCGTGGGATTGGATTACGTTGCCCGCGCAGAAGACGTCCAATATCACCGGATACGCGCTTGCCGATGCCGTCGGCTTCAAGGACGTGGCGGATGGCAAGGCGCCCAGCATCAGTGGTCTGGTAGCCAAGGATGCCGGGACGCTGGAAATCCAGCTTAACAACCCCGACTCGTATCTGAATCACAAGCTGTCGATCTACTACATGGGCATCGTGCCCGCCAAGGAACTCAAGGCGGACCCGAACTACCTGACGAAGCCGAACCCGCGCGTCAATGGCCCTTACCAGGTCACCCAGATCGACGCCACCGGCCGCAACATCGTTATGTCGCGCAACCCGAAGTGGTGGGGCGAGAAACCGGCGTTCGAGCGCATCGAGCTGGTCGTCGCCGAGGAACTGGCGACGTTCGAGGCGCTGGTCGAGAAGGGGCAGGTGGACTTCGCCTACTCCTTCGGCGACATCAACGCGCGGCGCAAACTGGCGGCGCGCACGCCGGGGGCGCGTCTGGAAGAGAACTTGCTGCCGTTCGGCCTCTATGCTTCGTTCCACGTGAACGCTGCTCCGGTGGACGACCTGAACGTGCGCAAGGCGCTGATCCACTCGATCAACTTCAAGGAACTGGCCGCCGCCGCCACCGAAGGCACGCAGAAGGAGTGGCTGGGCCTGCTGCATCCCGATCTGCAATTGAAGTGCTACAGCACGGAACACGAGAAGTACTTCGAGTACAATGTGGCGAAAGCCAAGGAGTTCCTGGCGGCGTCCAAGTACAAGACCGTTGATGGCCTGGGCAAACTGCGCGTCTCGTCCAATTCGACCGGCGCGGCGCAGAAGAAGGGCATCCAGATCATTATGGAGTACTGGCGCACCAATCTGGGCATCACGGACGTGGAGTTCAAGGAGCAGCCCTCGGGCTTCGGCCCGGACGAGGCGAAGCTCAACCTCGACCGCCAGAGCATCGGCGCGCGTCCGCCCAACGACCAGGTCTGGATGTCGGTCAACATGAAGTCTACGCAGATTCATGCCACGCGCTTCTTCGGCGGCTACAAGAACGACACGCTGGACAAGCTGGTCGATGTGATTGCGTCGCTGGATCCGAAGGATTCGACGCTGTGCGCGAAGATCAAGGAAGCTGAGAAGACGTTCCTCGAGGATTATGTGCTCGTCCCGATGTGGCGTCAGAGCGGCGACTTTGCCATCGCTCAGCCGTGGGTCAAGAACGTGAAGTTGAGCCCGTACCTCGCCCCGTACGGCTGGTTCGGCGGCGGGCTCCCGCAGGGTTACATCACGAACGCCAAGAAGTAGGCGTTTGAGCGGTACGGCATGCGCGTCGGGATTGGCCGGCGCGCATGCCATCTTGGATTGCCCGTCTGCGCTCGGGAGCGACCATGCTTGGCTACATCCTGAACCGCCTGTTCATCACCGTGCCCGTGCTGGTTGTGGTGATGGTGATCACGTTTACGCTCGGCTACTTCGCGCCCGGCGATCCAATCATTCTGATCTACAACGAGCAGATCGCCTACATGACGCCTGAGCAGGTTGAGCGCCTGCGCCATGACCACGGGCTGGACAAGGGCTACATCGAGCAAGCCACGGACTACGTCATCAAGGTGGCGCGCGGCGACCTTGGCAACTCCATCGCTCAGAAACTGCCCGTCATGACGCTCATTCAGACGGCGCTGCCCATCACGATGCAGCTTGGGCTGGCCTCCGCCGTTATCCTCGCCCTGGTTGGCATCCCGCTCGGACTCGTCGCCGCCCTGCGCAAGAATACGTGGGTGGACTACATTATCGTCGGCGGCGTGCTGCCCCTGCGCGTCATTCCGATCTTCGTGCTGGGTCCGCTGCTGATGTTCCTGTTCGTGCTCTGGATTCCGATTCTGGAGGTGCCGATTGGCTGGGACGGGCTGTTGTCCAGCAAGATCATCCTGCCGCTGATCCTGCTGGTGGCCTGGCCGCTGGCCGACATTGTGCGCCAGATGCGCTCCTCGGCGCTTGAAGTGCTCACGCAGGACCATGTGCGCACCGCGCACGCGAAGGGGCTCAAGTTCTCCGCTGTCATACTTCGCCACGTTATGCGCAACGCCATGATTCCGGTTGTCACCTCGCTCGGGCTGATTGTGAATGCGCTCCTGCACGGCTCGGTCTTCGTCGAGCGGCTCTACACGCTCGGCGGCTTCGGGCAGTTGGTCATCAACGCCATCCAGCTCAAAGACTTCCCGGTCATCATGGGCACCACCTTGTTCGGCGCCTTGCTGGTGGTGGTCGCCAATCTGGTTACGGACGTCATCTATCCTTTCCTTGACCCGCGCGTGCGCCTGTAGTAGCGCGCAGCAACTCTTCGTGGTCTTTAGCTCTCACACGGGTAACTCATGTCAGCCACCACCGAGAACATCCAACAGGCGCTGTCCCCGCAAGCGATAAAGGTGCGCAGCCTGTGGGGCGACGCTTTTCGCCGCCTGCTCCGCAACAAGCTCGCCATTGTCGGGCTGGCGGTGACGCTGCTGTTCGTGCTCATGGCCGTCTTTGGTCCGCTCGCTGCGCCGTATGACTTCCGGGCGCAGAATTTCCGCCGTGCTAACGCCGCGCCGGGCCCCGAGAACTTGCTCGGCACCGACGATTTGGGGCGCGATGTGTACAGCCGCATCCTGTATGGTGCGCGCACGGCGATCACCGTCGGCTTCTTTGTGACCGGCATTGCGATGCTGATCGGCATCGTGCTGGGCGGCACCTCCGCGTATCTGGGCGGCTTCGCCGACTGGATCGTGGGTCGCCTCATCGATGTGGTCCAGTCCATACCAGGCATCCTCTTCGCCATCCTGGTCAACGCATCAATCAGGAATCCGAGCGAGGCGCTTTTCAAATTGATCTACGATGCAACCAAGTTCGACCTGTTCAAGGGCACGACTTACGTGGACTACTTCATTACATTGTTCGCGATTTCCATCGTGACTTGGCCTCAATACGCGCGCCTCATACGCGGGCAGATCCTCTACCTCCGGGCAACCGAGTACATCGCCGCAGCCCAGGCCGTCGGTGTGCCAGTCGGCAGGATTCTATCGCGTCATATCGTGCCCAACGCGCTTGGCCCGGTTATCGTCGCAGCCACCTTCGGTTTCTCGACGGCGATGATCCTTGAAGCCTCGTTGAGCTACCTCGGTGTCGGCATCCAGGAACCAAATCCGTCCTGGGGCGCGATGATCAGTAATAACATGCACCAGTTACGCAGCAGCCCGTTGCTGCCGCTGGTTCCTGCTGCCGTGCTTGGCATCGCCGCGCTCGGCATTAACTATCTCGGCGATGGGCTGAGCGACGCGCTCAACCCGCGTGCCCGCGACAACTAGGAGAGCGATTGTGAACATTGACCGCATCAAGGGATTGCTGGAGTTTGACACGCCGACCGTAGCCAACGGCTTCGAAATGTTGGACGTGCGCGATCCATCGGTCGGCTATACCGGACCGGACGTGCGCGCGTTGATGCCCGACTTTGGCCCGCGCGTTGGCATTGCCGTCACGTCGCGCATGGATACGACGAGCGGCGGCAGCGACAACCCACCGAGCCTGATGAAGGAGTGGATCCTGCTGATGCAGGAGGCCGCCCGTACTGGTCTGCCCGTCTTCGCCGTCATGGAAGCGGTCGGGCCGCGCCCGCGCTATACCGTGACGATCGGCGACGGTATGGCGACGATCATGCTGCTGGCCGGCGCGACGGCGTTCATCAGCAACGGCGCGATGCGTGATCTCGCCGGCGTGCACGACGTGGGACTGGCCTGCTGGGCGGCGGGACTGTCGGTCATGCACGGCAAGATGCGCTGGCTCGACGTCGGCAGCCCGGTCATGATCGACGGCATGGCGGTCCGCAACGGCGACATCATCCACGCCGACATCAACGGCGCGTTCTGCATGCCGCCTGACTTAGCAGATAAAGTATATGAGCAGGCGCTCGACGTGCGCCAGCGCGAGCAGACCCTGTTCGCCAAGTGGCGCGCGCCAGGCTACACGCTGGACGATTACCTCAACGACCGGTAATGTCCGGGTTGATAATCGGCGTGGACGGCGGACAGACGTCCACACGCGCTGCGCTTGCCGATCTCAATGGCAACGTGGTCGGCGAGGGGTGCGGCGGCGGTCTGATTCACCTCGCGGCTGAAGGTGGGCGCGAGCGGTTTGCCAGTGCACTGCGCACCGCGTTGGCCGAGGCGTGGCGCGCCGCCAGCCTGGCGCCGCAACCGGTCGATGCGATTGCGCTGGGCCTGTCGGGCGTTGACGGGGGCACCGCCGAAGCGGTTGCGGTGCGCGAGATGCTGCCGGCGCTGCTGGAGGCCCGCGTGGTCGTCGTCGAGAATGACGGCGTGGCCGCACTGTACGGGGCACATGCGGGGCAACCGGGCGTCATTGTGATCTCCGGCACCGGCACAATCGCGTGGGGCATGGATTCCCGTGGCGAGTTGGCGTGTGTCAGTGGGTGGGGGTGGCTGCTCGGTGACGCCGGAAGCGCCTGCACCATCGGGCGCGACGGCCTGATCGCCGCGCTGGCGGCCTACGACAAGGCCGGACCGGCCACGTCGCTGGTTGAGCGGTTTCTACGCGAGTTTGCTGTGCCCGATCTGTATGACGCCAAGCGAATGGTCTACGCGCCGGATTTCGGCGCGCGCGGTTTTGCGGCATTGGCGCCGGTGGTGTCCGGCGCGGCCGAGGCCGGAGACGCGGTGGCGCGGCGCGTCATCGCGGATGCAGGCCATGCGCTGGCCGCTTCGGCGCTGGCGGTCATCAACCGGCTGCAGTTTGACGACATGCCTGTGCATGTCGCGCCGGTGGGTGGCGCGTTCGAGCACGTTTTCGGGCTGCGTGCTGTGTTTGCCGGCGATGTGTGCGGATTCGAAGCGGTCCGTGCCGTCGTGGTGGAGCCGCAGCGATCACCAGTCATCGGTGCGGTCATCATGGCGCGACATGTGCTGAACAAGCAATGAAACCCGCACTTCGCAAATTACGGGGTGGTCTGATCGTTTCGTGCCAGGCCGACGACGATAGCCCGCTGCACAGCCCCCGCGCGATGGCGCTGATGGCGCAGGCGGCCGCGCTGGGCGGCGCAGTCGGCACCCGTGTCAACGGCCCCGCCGACGTGCGCGCCGTGCGCAAGGCGACACGCCTGCCGATCATCGGCATATACAAACAGCGCGATCCGCGCTGGCCGGTCTATATCACGCCGACGTTCGCCGCCGCACGCGCCGTGGCGCTGGCCGGCGCGGACATCATAGCCATAGACGCGGCGCACCGGGCGCGGCGGGGAGCGGTTTCACCGGAAGAGTTGATCCGGCAGATACAGCGCGAACTGCGCAAACCAGTCATGGCCGACGTGGACTCGCTCGCAGAGGGCATCGCCGCCGCCGAAGCCGGCGCCGATATGCTGGCGACGACGATGGCCGGCTACACCGGCAGCCGACCGCGCACCGAAGGACCCGATCTGGAACTGCTGGCCGAACTGGCCGCGCGTGTACGCGTGCCGGTTATCTGCGAGGGCCGCGTCCGAAATGCCGACGATCTGCGAGCCGCGTTTGCAGCCGGCGCGTTTGCGGTTGTCGTCGGCAATGCGATTACCAACCCAATTGCCATCACGCAAAATTTCTCGAATGCCGCGCCGCGCAGCATGCGGCGCAAACCGAAAGGAACCTGAGGCATGATTCTGGATCAACTGAAGAACGCCGCGCAGTATTACGGCCTGGGCGCCGGCCTGGCGGCCGGTCTGAAGTACCTGCAGGAGACCGATCTTAAGTCGATTGCCCCGGGCCGCTACGAAATCGATGGCGACCGGCTGTTCGTCCTTATCATGGATTACAACACCAAGGCGCGCGAGCAGGCGTTTTGGGAAGCCCACCGCAACTACTACGATATCCAGTATGTGCTGAAGGGTGTGGAGCGTATGGGCTTCGCGTCGCTGGCGAACCTGCAGGCCGGGGCGTACGATGAGTCGAAGGACTTCGTACCCGCCGAAGGCCCGGGCGACAACATCCTCGTGCCCGCCGGCAGCTTCGCCATCTTCGCGCCGCAGGATGCGCACATTCCGAGCCTGAACGCCGGTGCGGAGTCCACGGCGGTCCGCAAGATTGTGGTCAAGGTCAAGCTGTGAAAGGCGAGCGCCTCCTATTCTCGCAAGGGCCGCTCATCGAGCGCGAGTCGTTCGACGTGCCGGCGCCGGGGCCGGGGCAGGTGCTGGTGCGCAACACGCACACGCACGTCAGCGCCGGCTCGGAGATGAACTTCCTGCGCCACGGCCCGGTGGCGTACGGCCTCAAGCCGGGCGCCTCGCGCGTGTCGATCGGCTATATGACGGTCGGCAGCGTGGAGCAGGTTGGCCCGGGCGTCGCGAACTTTGCGCCGGGCGACCGTGTGGTCACCGGCGGCAATCACGCCAGCCACACGCTCGTCGATCTCAACACACCGGCGTTCCTCGATAAGGTGCCGGACGGTGTGCCATCGGAGTGGGCCGGGTTTGTCGCGCTGGGCGACGTCGCCCTGCACGGTGTGCGGCGCGCGTCGCTGCAGATCGACCAGTCGGTGGCCGTCTTTGGCATGGGCATGGTCGGACAGTTGACCGCGCAGTTCGCCAGCCTGTCGGGCGCAAGCCCAGTCATCGGCGTCGACCTGGTGGACGCGCGGCTCGACAAGGCGCTGAAGTACGGTTCGACGCACGTCGTCAACGCTGGGCGCGAGGACGCCGTCGCGGCGATCCGCACGCTAACCGGCGCGGGCGCGGAGGCGGTTTTTCACTGCACGCAGGTGGCCGGTATCCTGCAGTCGCTGATGGAGTGCGCGGCCGAGCGCGGTATCCTCGTGCTGACCGGCAGCCCGCCCGGCACGGCGACGATTCGCTTGCAGGAGGAGTTGCTGCGCCGCGAGTTGACGATCGTCGGCAATTACGAACTGGGACTGATGACGCCGCACGCCTACTGGCGGTGGACGCGCCAGCGCAACCGGCGCGCCTGCCTGCGGCTGATGGCCGAAGGCCGTCTGAACCTCGGGCACCTGATCACTCATGTCGCGCCGTACACGGACGCGCAGAAGATGTTTGAAATGTTGTTGCGCGGCAGCGAAGACTGGCTGGGTGTGGTCTTCCAGTGGCCGCAGTAAACTGATTGGAGTCTTGGACTATGTCTGCAAGCACCTGGAGTGGCGTCATCCCACCGGTCGCAACCCCGTTCACCCCGGATGGCCGGCTTGATACTGGCTCACTAAAGCGCCTGTGCAATTTTCAGATCGATGCGGGCGTGCACGGCCTCTTTATGCTCGGCTCGACCAGCGAGGGGCCGGAACTGACCGACGAGTACCGCGAAACGGTGATGCGCACCGGCGTCGAAGTCTCGGCCGGGCGTGTGCCGGTCATGAGCGGCATCAGCGAAACCAGCACGGCGCGCGCCATCGCGCAAGGCCTGCGCGCCAAGGCCGCTGGCTGCAACGCGGTCGTGCTGGCATCGCCGTACTACCATCTGAACAGCCAGAGCGAGATCATGGATCACTTCCGGGCTGTCAAGGCTGCGGTCGGACTGCCGATCATGGCCTACGACATTCCGGTGCTGGTGAAGGTAAAGCTGGAGCCGCGCACCGTGATCCAGTTGGCTGAGGAAGGTGTTATCGCAGGCCTGAAGGACAGCAGCGGCAACCTCGAGACGTTCCGCGAGATCATCATGGGCACGCGGCAGGTCGAGGGTTTCAGCATCTTCACCGGCTCGGAGACGCTCGTCGACCTGGCGCTGCTGTCGGGCGCGCATGGCGTGGTGCCGGGCGTCGGCAATGTGGTGCCGGGCGAGTACGTCAAACTGTATAATGCCGCGCGCAAGGGCGACTGGGTCGAGGCAGGCCGCATCCAGGAGAAGCTGTACAAGTTCTTCTTCAAGCTGATCAAGAACGGCCCGGCGCACGGCAGTTTCTCGGCGTCGGCGCTCGGCGGCTTCAAGTCAGCGCTCAAGGCGCTTGGCGTCATCGACCACACGACGATGTACGCTCCGATGGTGTCGTTCGGCGAAGCGGAAGAGGCGCGCGTGCGCGAGGTTCTGCAAGAGTTCGGATACTTGTCAAGCTAAACCGGGAAAACCTTCCGGTACCTAACACAACTCACGAGGAGAAGACGCTGTGAAACTGGTAACCTATATTGCTGCCGGCGGCGGCCCCCGCCTGGGTGTGGCGCAGGGCGACGCCATCTACGATCTGCCCGGCGCGGCGGCTGTGTTCGACATCGCGCTGCCGTCGAACATGCTCGACTTCCTGTCGCTGGGCGACAAGGGCATCGCCGAGGCGCAGTACGTGCTCGCGCAGGTGGCCAAGGCCGGTGCCTGGCCGCACTACTCGCATGCCGACGTGCGCCTGTTGGCGCCGGTGCCGCGTCCGCCGAAGATCCTGGCGCTGGCCGGCAATTTCCAGGAGCACATCAAGGAAGGCGGCGGCAAGGCCGTCGACAAGACGCGTATCACGCCGCGCGTGTTCATGAAACCGTCGACCTCGGTCATCGGCCCCGGCCAGCCGGTGCTGCTGCCGCGCATTTCGCAGACGATCGACTGGGAACTGGAGCTGGCTGTCGTGCTCGGCAAGCGCGGTCGCTATATCAAGGTGAGCGAGGCGATGGACTACGTCGCGGGCTACATGGTCTTCAACGACGTGTCGGCGCGCTCGCTCAATATCGCCAAGGGGCGCGACGCCCGCGACGGCGACGGCTGGTTCGACTGGCTGAACGGCAAGTGGCTGGACTCGTTCGGCGCGATGGGCCCGTACCTGGTGACGAAGGACGAGATCGCCGACGTGAACAACCTCGCGATCCGCCTGTACGTCAACAACGAGTTGAAGCAGGAAGGCAGCACGTCGCAGATGATCTTCAACATCGCCGAGATGATCTCGTTCTCGTCGGAGCTGATGACGATGGAGCCCGGCGACGTGATCGCCTCAGGCACGCCGTCAGGTGTGGGCGCGACGACCGGCACCTACCTGAAGGCGGGCGACGTCATGCGCGGCGAGATCGCCTCGCTGGGTGTTCTGATCAACCATGTGACGGAAGAGGCGTAGGCCGCGCGCGGCCCGAGCCTGAAGCACGAACGAGCCCCGGTTGGCTTTGCGCCGGGGCTTGTTTAGTTTATTTCGAGCGAGAGGCGATTCATGTATGACATTGTGATACGCGGGGCGCGGATTGTGGACGGGGCCGGCAACCCGTGGTACCGGGGTGGTGTCGCTATCCGGGACGGGCGCATCGTCGCCGTTGGCGAGGTGCCGGCCGGCGACGCGCGCCAGGTGATCGACGCCGGTGATCGTGTCGTCTGCCCCGGTTTCATCGATTCGCATGTGCATGCCGACCTGGTGCTGCTCGCCGACCCGGAGTTTCCCGGCGGGCTATACCAGGGCGTTACGACGCACATCATCGGGCAGGACGGTGTGTCCTATGCGCCGGCATCGACGCAGACGCAGGCGTTCTATCGCAAGTACTTTGCCGCCATCAATACCGACCCGGCCGGCATCGGCGGCTGGCGCAGTGTGGGCGAGTATCTGGCCCGTTTCGACGGCGCGTCGACGGCCAATGTGGCGTACCTGGTGCCGCACGGCACGGTGCGCATCGAGGTGATGGGCCTGGCGGACCGCGCGCCGACCGCGGACGAACTGCGCGCCATGCAGAAGCTGGTGGCGGAGGGCATGGCCGATGGCGCCGTGGGCTTCTCGACCGGGCTGGACTACATTCCGTGCACGTATGCCGACACCAATGAGCTGATCGAACTGTGCCGGCCGGCGGCCGCCGCAGGTGGTGTCTACGTTACTCACATGCGCTCGTATCTGCCGGCGACGGTTGCGGAGTCGGTCGAGGAAGTGCTGGCGATCGGGCGCGCGGCCGGACTGCCGGTGCACATCTCGCATTACAACGGCATGGCCGACCAGTTACTGCCGCTGATCGACAACGGCCGGTCGCGTGGCTATGACATCACCTTCGACACCTACCCGTATCTGGCTGGTTGCACCATCCTGGCGATGGTTGCGCTGCCGCGCTGGGTGCAGGTGGGCGGCATCGAGGCGACGGTCGAGCGGCTGCGCGCGGCAGAAACGCGCGAGAAGTTGCGCGACTGGTTTGCAACGCCGACCTATGGCTACGAGTACCTGCAACTGGCAGGCGTGGTCGACCCATCCGACAAGGAGCTCGAAGGGCTGACGATTGAGGTCGCAGCGGCAAAGCGCGGCCAAACTCCCGGCGACTTCATTTGCGACCTGCTGGTGCGCAACAACATGATCGTGCTGGTCATCGCGCTGCACTCATGGCGCGGCGATAACGACGTCGAGCGCATCATGAGTCACCCGGCGCATATGGCCGGCAGCGATGGCATCTACTTCGGTGGCAAGCCGCACCCGCGCGGCTTCGGCTCGTTTGCGCGCTTCCTTGGGCTGTATGTGCGCGAGAAGGACGTCATGCCGCTGGAGGAGATGGTGCGGCATATGACATCGGCCGCCGCGCAGCGCTGGCGCCTGAAGGATCGCGGCCTGCTGCGCGAAGGCTACGCGGCGGACGTGGTGGTATTCGACCCGCAGACCATTCGCGATCACGCGACCTATGCCGACGGCCGGCAATTTGCCGAAGGCGTCTCACACGTGATTGTCAACGGCACGGCGGTGCTGGCGGGTGGCAAGCCGACGGGTGCTCGTTCCGGGCGCGGCCTCAAGCGGCAATAACGAAGCGCCGCACCGGGCCGGGGTTGCAGGGCTTACACTCTTTCAACCTGGCAGTGGCAAAAATGTCATGCTGAACGCGAAGGCATGACTGCGGCCTGCCAGAACGCCGCGCGCGTGAAGCATCTGAGATCCTTCGCGCGCGCGGCAAACGCAAGGAATAGTGTATTGCCTGCGCGCTCAGGATGACGGTTTCTGCCGCTTCGCATACCGCGTGCGGTATGGGGATTCTCAGCATGACGCCGTGTGGCAGATGGCCGTCGAAAAATGCTCTACCAGTCGCCTGCGTACTCGACCTGGTGCGGTTTCAAGGCATCGACGGTCCATGCCCAGTGCAGTTCGACCAACTGGCGGATGTGGAGCAGGTCGTGCGCGACCCAGGAGGCGAACATGTCGCCGGCCGTCATGTCTCGAAAACCGGTGTGGTAATTCACGGACCAGTCGGGGGACGCCAGTTCGCGCAGCCAGACGACCGACCGCTCACGCTCGAACAGAAAGTTGTTGACCGACTCCTCGAAGTTGCGCTCGTTGTACCGCCGCGCGGTGACCCAGCCGGGCGGATCGTTATGCGCCCAGGGTTCGGCGGGGTGCTGCCAGATCCATTGGAGGCGATGGCGGAAGTCTTCGCGTTCCTCGTCGTAGAGGTGATTGATCACTTCAAGCATCGACCAGGCATCGGGCGCTGGATGCCAGCGCGCCTGTGCCGCCGATACGCTCATCGTCAAACTGCGAATCGTCTGGGCGTTGTGCTCCATCTGCTCTACGCATCGTTCGAAATCCATGCTTACCCTCCTCAATGAGTTGACCTGCGCTGTGTCCGCGCATGATTGTGGAAACACCCATGCGTGAACTGCGTCTGCTGGCAGCCAGCGCCGCGGCAACCGCCGTGGTCTATGCATTGTATCTGCCGGTGCAGTTCCCGCTGGCGGGACTGTACCTGACGCCGCAGCTCGACCTGGGCAGCGTCAGCGATCGTCAACCGGCGGCCGCTGCGCTGTTCGCGGCCGGCAGCGCAGCCGTCTTCGGACTCTACGCGCTTGCGCTGGTGGCTGCGCGGCGCATCGAGTGTGCGTCCGGCGTTATTTCGCGCCAAGTCTGGGTGCTGACGTTGAGTGCTGGCATGGTATTCGCGCTCATCATGGTATGGACGTATCCGGTGGGCGCGGTCGACGTGTACGACTACATCTTTCGCGGGCGCATGTGGATGGCGCACGGGCTCAATCCGCTGGTGGTTGCGCCAGAACAGGCGCCGGGCGACCCCTGGCTGCCGTTCGTGGCCTGGAGCACCTACCCGTCGCCATACGGCCCGCTATGGGCGACCATTTCGGCATTCCTGTGCACGCTGGCTGGTTCCGACCTGCTCGTCAATCTGCTGGTGTTCAAACTAGCCGCGATCGCCAGTCTGTCTGTGGTGTCGCTGCTCACGGCCTCGTTGCTGAAAGGCAGCGGCCGGGCGCTGTCCGGCGTCCTGTTCCTGGCCTGGAACCCGTTGGTTCTATTTGAAGCGGCCGTCAACGGGCACAACGATATCTTCATGTTGTTGTTTGCGGCGCTGTCGCTCTGGCTGTTCCAGCGCCGCCGTCACCCGGCGGCATGGGCCTGTGCGGCGCTGGCCGCGCAGATCAAGATCGTCGCTGTCGCACTCAGTCCGGCGTTGGCGCTGGCTGTCATCATCGAGGCGTCCCGTGTGCATCGCAACTGGCGGTCTGCCGTGCGTTCTCTGATTGTCGGTGCGCTGGCATGGCTGATCGTGTTTGCGGGTGCTTACGCGCCCTGGTGGGCCGGCGACGCCACACTAGATGGCATCTGGCTGCTACAGGATCGTTTCACGTCGTCTGCGGCGACGGTGCTCAAACTCGGACTTGAGGCGCTGGACTACCCGGCCAATGCCGGCGAGTCTGCGCGCCTTGCCGCCTTGGCGGCGGCGCTTGCCGTGATGGGGTATGCCTCGCTGCTGGCATGGCGGCGCCGCTCCGCGCTGCCTGAAATCACCCTGGGCGTCTTTTGGCCGGTCGTCGCGCTGGGCACGCTCTGGTTTCAGCCGTGGTATGTCATGTGGCTGGTCGCTTGGGCGGCGCTTGGCGGCCCGGCGCAGCGTCGAACGGCGGCGCTGTGCGCGGCGGGCGCGCTTTCGCTGTACGTGCTGTTCGACTTCGCGTGGTTCTGGTACCCGGCGTGGCTCAATGCCGCCAATACGCTGGCGGTCAATGCGGTCGCGGTCGCGTTGTGGCTGGCGGCGCCGCTTACGGTGTCGTGGCTATATGCGCGCCGTAGAAGAGCAAGTCTTCCTCAATCCGGGACCTAAAGAACTCCTCAGAGTGGTCGCCGGGATAGATATGCACCTCGTAAGTTATCTTGCGCGCGTCGAGTTCCGCCTGCACCTCGCGTGTACGGTAGCTCCACGGATCGGTGTCGCCATAGATGAAGTAAATAGCGAGTGGCAGCGCAGGCGCGCGATCGCGCAGCAAGGGTAGCGCATCGAATTGGTCGAAGTATCTGGCGTCGCCGAAAAATTCCGGCGTGTCCGGGTCTCCGGCCCGCCGCCAGGATGGGCTGCGCAGGCCGGCCAGGCTGAAACGATCGTTGTGCAGCAGTGCCAGCGAAAGCGCGCCCTGACCGCCCATGGACAGCCCGCCGATAGCGCGGCTTTCGCGCCGGGGGATGGTGCGGAAGGTTCGATCCACATGGTCGACGAACTCCAGCGCCATATAGTCGCCCCAGCGCACACCATCCGCATGATTGAACCAGTACGCCTTGTCGCCTTCCGGCGACACGATGATGAATGGCGGGATTTCGCCTGCACGCATCATCTGATCAGCGATATCCTGCGTTCCGAACCATGACCACTCGCCGTGGTTGCCGCCCCAACCGTGCAGCAGATACAGCACGGGATAACGGCGCTGGCTGGCGGCGTAGCCGGGCGGCAGGTACACCATATATGGCATGTTCTGCTGTATGATGGCGCTGTCGTAGCTGTCGACGTATAGGTCGCTGTCGCCGCCGGGCAGGGGGGTCGGCGTATGCGTAGGCGTCGGCGCGATCGTCGATGTGGACGACGGTTGTGCCGCGGGCTGACTGGGCGCCGCTGTTCGCGTGGGCGTGAATCTTGCTGTGGCTGCCGCCGTCGGCGTGCGCGTGATCGTGGGCGTGCGCGTTGGTGTGCGGGTTGGTAGGCGCGTAAGCGTCGGCGTGCGCGTAGCCGTGGCCGTCGCGGTCGGGGTGCCGTCCGCAAAAGCCGCGATGGTATCGACCGGATTGTATGGCAGCAGGAGAACAACCACGCCGCATAATGCCGCACATGCGATCATCAGGCACGCGAAGATGATAATGGCGGCGGCGCGGAGGCTCATGCGACGAACGGAGACGCGACGGGATGCGTCATCAGCGACATGCGAATGGACGCGACTACGATCGGTACTAGCTTCCAGTCACGACCAACGGCTCATCGGCGGCGAAGAATTGCTCGGCCTGCGTCAGCATATCGTTGGTGATTTCATGCCCGACGCCTGGGAAAACCTTGAGCGTGCAGTTGCCGCCGGACTTGTTGAGCGCCTGAGAGAACTGTTCCGCCCGGCCCAGACGGGTGTTGCCGAGGTACTCATCCCACTGGCGCGGCACATCGCCCGGCTTATTGTCGTTGCCACCCACGCCAATCAAGAAACGCACTTGTTTGAACAGCGCGAAGTTGATTGGATGGCCGAGTCGCGCAGGCAAGTCGGCGATGCCGTAGGGGAATGGCAGGCTCTCAGGCCGTGCGCCGCTCACCACGCGAACCGATGTGAGTGGCAGCGTATACGTGCCTGCCGAATACGCCACCACGACGGATACATCTTCGGGGTATGACAGCGCAAAGCGGTGGGCCACTTGCGCCCCGCGCGAAAATCCGAATATCTTCACATGATCTTTGAGCTTCAAACCGGTCAGGCCGGGCAGTCGCTGGATCGTCGCGTTGAGGCGCTCGGCGATCTCGATATCTTCCAGCGCAACTGCGCTGGGATCGCGCCAGTTGCCATAGGCAATCGTCGGAGCCACCAGCAGCCAATTATGCTGATCAGCCGCCTTGATCAGCGAACCGGCAAAGCCCTTGCCCTCGCCGTTCATGCCATGCAGAGCGATGACGACTTGCAGCGGTTTGCCCGCCGGCGCCTTGGGCGGCACGTGAATGTACGCCGAGTAGGGGAGCGCGTTACTCGAAGCGGTCGTGGGCGCGCCGAGCACGTCGTCGGCCGGTTGTGCCCGCGCGGCCGCAGATGGCGCTGGCATGACATAGGCGGCACCAGTCGGCTCCGGAGTCGCATTGACAACGACCACCGGTGCGGGCGCAGTTGCCTGCGCAGCGAGGCGCTGCGGCCTTGGTTGCTGGGAAAAAACGCCAGCGGTCACGATGACGATTACAACAATACCAATGACGCGCTTCATGCCGGCCTCAACTGCCTCATGACGGAAACGACACTATACCTCTTCAATTTACTACCTAAGCGAGTGCCTGTCAATTTGAAGGGCCGGCAAAAATAGTGCGTATAGGTGACTCTGGCATGCGCGCATACAAGAACGCGGCTCCCGGTGAACCTACGCCGGAAGCCGAATCGAAATCATCACGCTGGCAGGTTCTCGGCTAACGCGGGATCACCCGGAACAGGAAGTTCTTGCGAATCATCTGCCAGGTCAGTGCCACCGCGCCGAGTTGGAGAACGGAGTTCGCCACGATGTCCTGGCCGTCGCCGCTGCCGATGTGCGCGACGACAATGTAGTACCCGACGAGCAACATAACGTGCATCGTGTAGCTATACAGCGAGTTTTCGCCCAGCGGATTGAACAGCCAGCCGATGGTGCCATAGAGCGGCTTCCAGAACAGCGTCGTGCCCATATAGAGTGTTGAGAAGACAACGGCCGAGGCGGCCAGTCTCCCAACGGACAGGCTGGCTTTGTCAAACAGCGCCATGATTGTCGGATCGTCTGGATTAGCGTTAGGGAAGATGACCAGCAGCGCGACGGTGGCCGCCAGCGCGAGGCTGAACCAGCGCAGGCGCATGAAACGGCCCAGGCGGCGCGACACGGTCTTGCGGTGGTAGCCGAGCGCCATCGCGGCGAAGAATAGCAGTTGCCAGGCCGCCACATGGAAAACCCAATTGCCCTCGATGTTCCAGGGGAAGCCCGACATCGCGGTTGGCGAGACTTGGTACGCGCCCCACAGCGCCAGCGATCCCGTGAGCATCCAACCAGTCTTGCCCCGGTTCATCAGCCACAGGGCGACCGGCGCCAGCAGCAGCAGTTGCGTGTAGAGCAGCGGAATGTCGGCAAACGCGAACGTGCGCTGCATCGTCGCCACATCGAAGATCAGCTTAAGCGGATCGCCGATCACATACCACGATGCAAAGGGGAGGTTGAATGTGCCGATCAGCCAGACGAATAGCAGCGTCAATGGCACCGTCAGCGTATAGAGCGTCCAGGCGCGAGCCAGCGCTTTGCGCGCGGCCGGCCACCAGCCGATCTTGCGCATCATGTCGCCATAGATGATGCCAACCAGCAACCCACTGATGAAGACGAAGCCTTCGGCAGCCGAAACGAAGAAGCGGTTGCCGCCCGTGAAGTTCTGCAGCCAGGAATCACTGCCCAGATGATCGACGATCATCGCAAACACCGCGTACCCGCGCAGGAAATCCAGCCGCAGGTCGCGATTGCCCTTCTGCACATAGAACCAATCGTACATGCGCCACTTGATCGATGCGGCTTGTGGCGTCAGATATCTTGTGTTGATCATAGCTGTCCCCTATCCGCCTGTATCCCTTCGATGCACTAACAAGATAGGGTCTTGAGTTGAGAATTTTCTATCCCTTAGATTAAGGATTGGTGAGAAACTAATGTCGCGCGCAGCCATAAATCGCAATAGTAATTGTTTACCACGTCTGCGGACGGGTATTCATTGCATGTCTGTCCAAGACAACCACGCGATAGCCGCATGCACGATGTTTCTGGCATGGCCCGTATTGAACTCTCAATTAAGAGCTTACCTGCAGTGCCTCGCCCCCTCATCCCCTTTGTTTTTCGCCCCTCCCCGCGAAAGCGGGGAGGGGTCGGGGGTGGGGTTGATGTATGTGAGCGAGTCTGCCTGTGGCGTCATCCCATGCGGTTGAGCGGGTCAACCAATCGATCAACGCCCATGCTGAGTACTGCACTCATGACAACTACCCAGTAAACAAGTACTCGCAATAATTGTACTGTGCTCAGTTTAACAATTGCGCGAACTTGTGAAGGTTGGCACAACGCGGAATGATGAATGTGATACTATTTCAAATTGAAAATGTCCCATGTGCATGTCGCATGTGCACACGGCACGCCGCCAAATTCTGCCTTCCCCCCGACCCCCTCCCAGCTTCGCTGGGAGGGGGCGCAAGGCAAGGGGATGAGGGGGCGGCAGTTGCACTTGCGCAATCGCTGTGAGGACATGGCCAAGTTGAAATAGTATGACGGATATCGTGCGTATGAATTGTAAATTGCGACACTGCTGCAGTTTTGGATCTATCTTGTCAGATGAGAGGCCCGAAACGAACTGGCCATCTGGCGGGGTGAGGTCTCACTCAGCGCGGGAACTGCCCGGCATAGCCGGTCATCTCGACATAGCCATAACCATCCACGGTCGCGCCGTTGGATTGGCCGCTGATGCGCACTGCACCTTCCCAGTACTTGAAGGTGATATCCATTTCCTGGTCGGCTACAAGCGGCGCGATGTTGAGGGTGATGCGTTCTGATGGCAGTTCCAGTGTCCAGCGCGACGGATATCTGCCGCCCGTGCGCGGGCTTTGCCAGTGGTCGAGCACCTGCACCCGGAACTGCTCGCTGGGAAAAAAGTGCGTCGTGCCGTCTTTCATAATCAGCGTGCCGGACGAGAACGGCTCGATACTGCCATCACGCCGGCGAATCTGAAAGACCATGAGTTCGCGGCCATCGTTCAACTGCAATGAGAACCAGTCCCAGCCGACGGCGTCCGATCCCAGGCCGGTCGTGCCAAACTCGTGATCCATCCACGACTGGCCGCTGACGTCGAAGCGCTGGCTGTTAATGGTCAGCGAACCCAGGCTGGCCAGTCGTGTGTAAGAGAAGTAGTATGAGGCATTTCCGGCGAGCGCCGATTTGCGGCTCAGTCCGTTTTCGCCGTGCAGCGCGAGTGGCTTGGTGGACTCGAGTTTGAGATCAAGCGCCAGTTCGCCCGTGCCGGCGGGCGTGTCACTGGCGCGCAGGCGGACGGCGCTGCCGTCGGCGTTCAGCGATTCGACCGACCAGTTCTCCAGCCACAGCCGGTATGGCGCGCCGCTGGCCCCCGCGAGCCCCGCCGCGCCGCGGCTGTAGCGCTCGGTTGCGATATGGCGCTGAGATGACCCATCGGTGAGCGCGAAATGCGCGAAATAAACCTGATTCGTCGCCCAGTCGGAGTCGCGCGTCTGCATGGTCGGCGTGATGGCGCGCCGGAAAAACGTCAACTGGTATCCGAAGCGGCGGCCATCGGTGGCGGTCAGATTGCCGGTGTAGTACCACCACTCGGTCTGGTAGTCGGGATGCGGACCGTGGTCGGCCGGAAAAACCAGCGCGCGCGGCGCGATGGCGCGCAGGTAGCCGGCGGCATCGTCGACGTGCTGGAGCGCTGTGACCTCGGCACTGACGCCGGACGGTGACGGTGCGCGCAGAATCAACACGGTCATTCCGGCAACCAGGAGAAGCCCCAGCAGGGCGGCGATGCGTTTCATGCGTTTACTCGCTGCGCAATGCCGTGGCGGCCTGCATGCGGCTCATACGCTGCATCGGGTAGACCGCGGCCAGCAGCGCGGCGGCTATGGAGATGGCGAGCGCCTGCACGTACACTTCCGGCACCGGCGAGAAAAAGATCGTCCAGCCAAACGAGCGCAGGTTGATCACATAGATGAGCACCAGCGACATGGCCAGCCCGACCGGCATCGACAACAGCCCGGCGGTCGCGCCCATCAAGCCGGTCTCGAGCAGCGTCAGCCGCCAAAGCTGCGGGATCGTCATGCCGGTGGCGCGCAGGGTGCCCAGTTCGCGCGTGCGCTCCAACTGGAGCGCCATCAACGCGCTCAGCACGCCGATGAAAGCGACGACGACGGCGACGATGCGCAGCGCGGCGGTAATGGCGAAGGTGCGGTCAAAGATGACGAGCGCCGTCTGGCGCAGGGCGCGATTGGCCTGCACGCGCACCACCGCGCCGCCCAGCGCCGCGCGCACGGCATCTTCCACGCGGCCCGCGTCGGCCCCCGGCGCGACATACGCCGCGACCGACGAGATCGCCGAGTCGTTCCAGTAGCGCCGGTAGGTGTCCAGGCTCATGAGTACTGAGCCTTGATCAGACGAATAGTCGTACGACACCGCCGCCACCAGGAAGTCGTGCGGTCCCTGGTCGGTCAGTAGCGACAGATGGTCGCCCAGATTCAGGCGCAGCCGGTTTGCGAACGGCTCGGTGATGATCAGCGCTCCGGACAGCACCTGCGCCCAGATCTCGTCGGGTGAACCGTTGCGGAAGCGGTAGACCGATGCGCCGCGCCCCCGCCGCGAGGTGACCGCATTGAGGCGCACTGGGCCATGCGACGGCGACGCCACGCTGACATTGCGGTATATTTCGATCCCGCTGATGCCTGGAACTGCGGCGATGCGATCTGGCAGCGCCGGGTCCATGCTGACTGCGCGATTGGCCGACGACTGCGGGGGCGCAATGTAAATATCGGCCAGCAGCGTTTGATCCAGCCAGTTCTCCACGGTGGTGCGGAACGACGCGATCATCACGGTGACGCCGATCGTGACGGATATGGCGACCATCAGCGCGGCAATCGCAATCGACGTGCGGCTCAGTGCGTTGGTGACCGTGCGCGCCGCCATCCGGCCGAGCATGCCCCAGCGGCCGAGCAGCCACGCTGCCACGCGCATCAGGTACACGGTCAGCTGCGGCACGCAGAAGACCAGCCCGAAGAGAAAGACGAACAGGCCGGCGAACGAGACGAAGACGCTGGACTGCACAAAGATGATCAGCGCGAGGCCGGCGACGGCCATCACGACCCCGGTGCGTGTCAGCGCGGGCAGCATGCGCCGCACGCGATCTTCCAGATCGCTGCGCTGCAGCGCCGTGATAGCGGGCACAGCCGCGGCCTCGGCCGACGGCACGGCTGCCGCGATGAGCGCGGCCATGATGCCGAGCACGGCGCCTTTCAGGAGCGTGGCGGCTTGCACGTCGACGCCGCGCACGGTGACGCTGAAATACAGATCGTTGATCGTCTGTGTGACGAGCGCGACCGTGAAGCGGCCCAGGACTATGCCGAGCAGCACGCCGAGCACGGAGCCGACCGTCCCGATGATGGCGGCCTCGGCCATGATCAGGGCGAAGATCTGTCGGCCGGTCACGCCGAGGCAGCGCAGAATGCCAAGCATTTGCCGGCGCTGGACCACCGTGAACATGACGGTGTTGTAGATGAGAAACATGCCGACCATTAGCGCCAGCAGGCTGAACGCTGTGAGGTTGAGCTGGAACGCCGCGGTCAACTGCGTAACCGTATCGGACTGTTCCGAGGCCGGCGCAAGCGCCAGCCCAGGCGGCAGGCGTGCTGCGATCTGCCCGGCGATTTCCGGCGTGGCGATCAGGTCGATGCGCGATAGGCGGCCGCGCATGCCGAAAAACTCTTGCGCGGTCGAAACGTCGGCGAGCATCAACCCTTCGAGCGCGCGTGCCGAAACGTCGTTAGGCGCCTTGAGCAGCCCGACGATGACTGCTGTTTTGCGCGCCGAGTCCACGCGCAGGCTGATGCGGTCGCCGATGCGCAGCCCGAAACGCGCGGCGCTCTCCGCCCCGACGAGCACGCCGCCCGGCCGCGTGTAAAACGCCGTGAGCGCGTCAAAGTTGCCCCCATCCGAGGCGGGCGTGCGCGGCAGGGTGAGGTATGACCGGAACGGCGCCTCCGCCAGCGGATCGACGCCGAGCACGCGCACCGTCTGGCCGCCCATCTCTTCGACGCCGGCGTAGCCCTCGACGACCGGCGCGCTCAGCCGGTAACCGCCGTCCACGCGCAACCGCCGGTACACGTCGTCGTCGATGCCGCCCGGCCCGCCCTGAATCACATGCGTGGCGCGGCCGATCACCGCCTCGGTCGAGAGGTGAAAGGCGCGCGCGGCCGAATCGTTAGCCAGGTCGATCGCCACGACGACGGCGACGCCGAGTGCGACGCTGAACAGCATGAGACCGGTCAGCCATGGCCGCCGCATGGCGTCACGCAGGCCGGTCTTCAGCAGCGTCCAGTGCATGCTTAGCGCGCCGCCCCGGCAATGATCGCGTCACCGCTCACATCGACCAGGTGTCCGTGATCGAGCTTGAAGCGGCGGCCGGCCAGGACGGCTACTTCGGACGAATGGGTGACGATGATCAACGTTGTGCCGCGCTCGCGGGAGAGCCGTGTCAGCAGATCCATCACGGCTGCGCCGGTGTCGGCGTCGAGATTGCCGGTCGGCTCGTCGGCGAGGATCAACTCCGGGTGCGCGCACAGTGCGCGGGCCATCGCAACGCGCTGTTGCTCGCCACCCGACAGTTTGTCCGTGTACGCGCCGGCGCGATCGAGTAATCCGACTTCGCGCAGCAACTCCTCCGCGCGCCTACGGGCCTCGGGTGCTTTGACGCCGCTGAGCTCGGCGGCCAGCAGGACGTTCTCGATCACGGTCAGCGTCGGGATCAGGTTGAAGAACTGGAACACGAACCCGATGTGGTCGCGGCGGAAAATCGTGCGGCGGCGATCATCCAGCGCGCTGATGCGTTCGCCGGCGATCCAGATGTCGCCATCCGAGGGCAGGTCCAGCCCGGCGAGCAGGTTGAGCAGCGTGCTCTTGCCGCTGCCGGAACGACCGATGATGGCGATGAACTCGCCGCGGTTGAACGATGCGGTGACTTCGGCGAGTACGACGCGCTCGCGCCCGCCCTCGGCGAATGTTTTGCTGACGCGGTTGAAAATGATCAGCGCGTCTGTTGGTGCGCTGTCAGGTGGGTAGGAATCAGGTAGTTTGGGCATGGTATACGCGCGGCGCAGATGTGCCACAGAATTATACGCCCGGTGCGCCCGGCTGCATTGTGGAGACTGAAGAGCACGCGTGCGCTGAGCTTGTCGCAGCGCATAGCTGCTTGGTCGCCCCTTCGACAGGCTGTTCAGAAACTTGGCGGGCAACCAGACTGGTTATTCATTTTGGCCCGTCATGCCGACATGTCGTTGTCCGCTGGCATGACGGCTTGGATATGCGGCGCACCAATTTCTGTCCGCACGCACGTCGCCGCGACGACCTGGAATTCTCAGGGGGCGTGACGGATGACAAAAAACGCCGCGGAGTTCGGTCCGCGGCGTCGGCGCAATTCGGTGCGGGTGTTAGCCACGTTTCAAGTGCAAATCCAGTTCCAGCTTGATCGTGTCCTCCACACCCAAAACCATCGGGACGTTCGGCTTCTGAATGTTGAAGTAGGCGAACGTGAATGACGTCGTCGCCGTGCCGCGCGCTTCGCCGTTCTTGAACTCGCCGGTTACATCCCAGGTCACCGATTTGGTCACATTGCGGACCGTCAGGTCGCCGATCAACTGGAAGGCGATCGGCCCGTCCTTGAGCGGCACGGTCAAGCCTTTGGCCGAGGTCGGCATAAAGACCGCCTGCGGGTAGCGGCCGGTTTCCAGAACGGCCATGCGCAGAAAGTTATCGCGGCGGCTCTCGTCGCTCCTGAGCGTGCTTACATCGACCGTGATCTTGGACTGGTCCGACAGAATCGTGCCGTCGGTGCGCGCGATGATCTGTCCGCTGATCGTCTTTGTGCGGCCGATCGCATCGCTGGGCAGGCTCACGCCGGCCAGTTGCTCGCGGACGCGGTAGCGCGCTTCGGAGTCATCGGCGAAGACGACACGCACGGCGTCAGCAGGCAGTGTAGTGGCCGGCGTCGTACTGGATGGCGCGGTGGTACCGCTGGCGGCCGGTGTGTTGGCGGGGCGTGCGGTCGCTGGCGTAGACGCCGCTGACGCTGTCGCTGCGGATGTCGCAGCGGCCCTGGGCGCTGTCGTCGGCGCGACGGTCGGTTCAGCCGGCGCAAACGGCCCGCAGGCGGTAGCCGCCAGCAGAACCAGAAGTCCGGCAAACAGATTTCTCATTGAACAATTTCCTCTCGGATAAACGTGATGTGCGGGTGCGATGAACTCACCCTGCGGAGTGCGGCTTACATGACAATACGCTCAATTCTACCAATGGGTATTCGCGAGTTCATGAAAGCCGGATGAGAAACAGATGAATTCAGCCCGCGCGGCAGGCAGGGCGTGTATAATGTAAGCCATGTCGCGCGCTCTGCGCTTTACGTTAGCCCTGATAACTATATTCGCGGCGGCCGCTTGTGGTACGACGCCCTTGCCATCTGCAACGCCAACTCTATTGCCTCCGCTAACTATTACGCCGCTGCCATCGCCAACTGCGGCTCCCACCGCGACGTCGCTGCCCACGCAAACTTCTGCACCGTCGCCAAGCGCGTCACCGACCATCGTGCCGACGGCTACGGGCACGCCAACGCCGACCGCGACGCGGGTGCCTCCCACCGTGACGGGCACAGCGACAGCGCGTCCGACCGCCACGCTCGATCCGACGCTCAAGACGGGGCAGACGATCGAGCGCGGAGGCGCGACGATGGTGATGGTTCCGGCCGGCGAGTTTCTGATGGGCAGCCGCGGCGACCCGTATGCATTCAAGCACGAGACGCCCCAGCATCGCGTGTACCTCGATGCCTACTGGCTCGATCGCACGGAGGTGACAAACGCGCTGTACGCCCGCTGCGTGGCGGGGGGGGCATGCCAGGCGCCGCGCCAGTTCCGTTCGGCCACGCGCACGGACTATTATGCCAACCCGCAGTTCGCTGAATTCCCGGTGCTCTACGTCTCGTGGACCGACGCGAAGCAGTTTTGTGCGTGGGCCGGCAAGCGCGTTCCGAGCGAGGCCGAGTGGGAAAAGGCGGCACGCGGTCCCGACGGCAGCGTCTACCCGTGGGGCGATGCCTTTGACGCGAGCCGGCTGAACAGCGCCGAGGGCGGACCCGGCGATACGGTGCGAGTCGGGAGCCACCCGACAGGCGCCAGCGTCTACGGCGCGCTGGATATGGCCGGCAACGCGTGGGAATGGATCGCCGACTTCTACGATGGCAACTACTACGCGCTCTCGCCGCCGGCCAACCCGCGCGGCCCGGCCGATGGCCCGCCGCCGTCCGAGGCGATCGGCGTGATGCGCGGCGGCGCATGGAACAACAACCTGCGCGCCGTGCGCGGCGCGAACCGGCTCAATTACTTCCAGCGACACGTCGGCTTTGAGGCCGGCATCCGCTGCGCGGCCAACCCATAACCCAAGGAGTTCCTATGGATCTCGCAACCGTTGACAAACTGCTGACGACGACCCATTCCGTGCGCAAGCGCCTCGACCTGACACGCCCGGTCGAGCCGGAGATCATCGAGCGCTGCATCGAGATCGCGACCCACGCGCCGAGCGGCAGCAACCAGCAGGGCTGGCATTTCTTCGTGCTGACCGACGCCGCCAAGCGCGCGCAGGTGGCCGAGTACTACCGCACGTCATGGACCGCGTACAACGCGCGGCGTTTCAGCGCTGCGGCGGCAAGTAACGACTCGTACGTTCAGCAGACGCTGCGAGTGCGCGACTCGGCGTGCATCGAGGGGCGACCCAGCGATCCGTCACCGGCGGCGCAGGCGGGTTTCTACGGCTCCATCCTGCCGGCGGCGTGGTCGTTCATGCTGGCGTTGCGCGCGCGCGGGCTTGGCGCGGCGTGGACGACGCTGCATCTGCCGTATGAGCGGCAGGTCGCGGAGCTGCTCGGCATCCCTGACAATATCACGCAGGCCGCGCTGATGCCGGTTGCTTACTTTACGGGCACGGACTTCAAGGCGGCCGAGCGGTTGCCGGCACGCGAGCGCACGCACTGGAACCGCTGGGGTGCGCGCCGCTAACGTGATGCGGGCGGCTCGCGAGCCGCCCCTACACGGTCATATTGACTAAAGAACGGGACGACGGCATGTGGACCCGACGACGATATATGATTTCGTGATTGTAGGCTCCGGCTTCGGCGGCAGCGTTTCGGCCCTGCGCCTGGCGGAGAAGGGCTACAGCGTGCTGGTGCTGGAGCGCGGCAAGCGCTATCGCGACGAGGACTTTGCGCGCTCCAACTGGGACCTGCGGCGCTACCTGTGGGCGCCGCCGCTGCGCTGTTTCGGCATCCTGCAGTTGACGCTCCTGAAGGACATTCTTGTCTTTCACGGCAGCGGCGTCGGCGGCGGCAGCCTCGGCTATGCGAACGTGCTGATGGAGCCGGACGATCACCTCTTTGATGCGCCGGGCTGGCGCGACCTGGCCGACTGGCGCGTGCTGCTGCGGCCGCACTTCGTGGAGGCGAAGCGGATGCTGGGCGTGGTGGTGAACCCGCGCACATGGCCGGCGGACGCGGCGATGCAGTCTATAGCTAATGAACTCGGGCGCGGCAACACATTCACGCCGACGCCGGTGGGCGTGTTCTTCGGGCCGGAGGGCGTCACGGTACCCGACCCGTACTTCGGCGGCGAAGGGCCGGCCCGCGCCGGCTGCCAGCAATGCGGCGGGTGCATGGTCGGCTGCCGCCACAACGCCAAGAACACGCTGGTCAAGAACTACCTGTACCTGGCCGAGAAGCGCGGTGTGCAGGTGCAGGCTGAATGCCACGTCGATGATGTGCGATCGCTGCAAGGCGATTCGGATGGTGCGCGCTACGAAATTCGCTACCGGCAGTCCACGGCGTGGCTGGGGCGTGCTCGGCACACCGTCCGGGCGCGCAACGTGGTGATTTCGGCTGGCGTCATCGGCACGCTCGGGCTGCTCTTCCGCTGCCGTGACGAGACGCGCTCATTGCCCGCACTATCGCCGCGGCTAGGCGAACAGGTGCGGACCAACAGCGAGGCACTGCTGGGCGTCACGGCGCGCGATGGCGCGGTGGCGTATGATCAAGGCGTGGCGATCCCCTCGGTGTTCCAGGCCGATGCAGTCACGCACATCGAGCCGGTGCACTACCCCGACGGTTCGTCGCTGATGCGCCTGCTGGGCGTGCCGATGACGGAGGGCGGCCGCACATTTGTGAGGCGTCTGTGGTCGATCGCCAAGACGCTGCTCCGGCAGCCCGGCGACTTCTTTCACACGGCGATCGGGCCGGGCTGGGCGCGGCGCACGACGATCGTACTCGTGATGCAGACGCGCGACACCTGGATGCGGTTGCGCCTCGGACGCGGATGGCTCACGCTCGGCCGGCGCGCACTGGTCTCGGAACGCGGCAGTGCGCATGCCGTGGACGCGCACGTTTCCGTGGGTCTGGACGTGGCCCGGCGGTTTGCGGAGCGGATTAACGGCATTCCCCAGGAATCGCTGGTGGAGGGTTTGCTGGACACCCCGACGACGGCGCACATTCTGGGTGGTTGCCCTATAGGGCGCGACGCGGAATCTGGCGTCGTGGACATGTATTGCGCCGTGCACGGTTATTCGGGTCTGTACGTAGTCGATGGCTCCGTGATGCCGGGCAATCCAGGCGTCAACCCCAGCCTGACGATCACGGCGCTTGCCGAGCACGCGATGAGCCACATTCCGCCGGCCGCTGGCTGAGACGCGACAGACACGGATCGCCAGGCACGTTGCGGACAGCCTGCTAAGCCTCACGCATTATTTCTTGCGGCGGTTCTTTTGCCGCGACTTCTTGGCCTGCTTGCGCCGACTTTTGCCCTTGGTCTTCGTAGATCGGATGGCGGAACGCGCCCCAAACGGTAGACTCGGGATTGCCGATTCTCCACTGAAGGACCTGGAAGCACGGGGCGCATCTGGCGCCCAGAAGCCCTCGTATGGCGTGTCACGTTTGTCTTTCAGACCGAGATCGACCTGAGCATCCTCCCAATCGCCGCGATACATGAGATCGACTTGGCCGGCGGCGTAGGCGCGTTCGATCAGCGGCGCAGACGCCAGCGCTTTCCACGTGACGAGCAAGTGAATCAGACACGCGTTGAGAACGGGATCCTGCTCGGCGAATCGCTCCAATTGCCTCGTTACCGTCTCGACGATGATCGAGCGTGATTGGTCATCGCCCTCGGCGACCTCTTCGAGGCCGGAGACGGCAGCACATCGCGCCCAAAGCCCGTGTTTAGTGTCAGCCAGGTATGTTGCCAGCGCCGGAATGCATGCTGCGCCAAACAGCCCGAATACCCTGGGCAGCTCCTCACTCGCCCAGTCGTCGCCCTCATTGTCTGTCCGATCTAATAACGCGAGCAATGCATCGGTGGCTGACATCGCCCGCAGTTGGCCCAGCGCGCGCCACGCATGAATCGGCGCCCAGGCGGCTGGTTGGTCGTAGGCGTCATCGTCGAGCTTCGTCTCCCACTCGAGCGCAAGTCGTGTCAATTCGGGAATGTGCTCCTCATTGAGGCCCAAAGCCAGATAGTCAGGCCATGGCCCGCGTGCCTTGTCTTCGCCGAGCGCGAGCAGTTGGTCGATGGGGGACGGGGTGAGTGATGCTTGCATGTCTCTCCTCGTGAGGCGGTGTGGGTGGCGTACGAAACACATTGTAGCACATCTGCACGTCATACGTCATCGCCCTGCATGCTCGGGCAGCAATTCTCAATTTGGCTTTGTACGGGTACTTTCCAATGCCGCTTGCGATGCGCTGGCTCTCAGGCGCTTGTCACGCAAGCTGGCCCGCCGAAAAAGTGGCGCTGCCCTCCCCGTTAGCTTTTCCCCTTCTCCCCCGCTAGCTTTTCCCCTTCTCCCCCGCGCGCGCGGGGGAGCAGGGGCCAGGGGATGAAGAGGCAACCTGGCGGCCGACTCCAAAATGAGAATTGCTGATGCCCGGGACAGTGCCTTTCCATTCTTGGATACCGTGTCCGAACCGGCGCCCCGCAGCCTGAGCTTGCCGCACCGCCCCGCGCAGACGGGGTCGAAGCCGGCGGCCTGTTTACAGCACCCTTCGACGGCGTCGTGAGCCGCTCAAGGTCCGGCCGTCGGTTTGTCAAGCGAGAATGGAAAAGCCCAGCAATTCTCAATTTGGCTTTGTACGGGTACTTTCCAATGCCGCTTGCGATGCGCTGGCTCTCAGGCGCTTGTCAC